>MEFT01000072.1 GCA_001725215.1 Clostridium sp. SCN 57-10 | reverse complement strand
TGTTGTGCGGCGACGTCGGCTTCGGCAAAACGGAGGTCGCGTTCCGCGCGATGATGAAATGCGTGCTGTCCGGCAAGCAGACGGCCATTCTGGTTCCGACCACCGTGCTTGCGCGGCAGCACTTCTTAACGGCATGCGCCCGCTTTGCCGGCTTCCCGGTGAAAATCGAGATGATGAGCCGCTTCCGCACACCGGGGCAGCAGCGCGAAACGCTGGCGCGCCTGCGCAACGGGCAGTGCGACATCGTGGTGGGCACCCACCGCATTCTGCAAAAGGACGTCGGCTTCAAAGACCTCGGCCTGCTCGTCGTCGACGAGGAGCAGCGCTTCGGCGTGGCGCACAAAGAGCGCGTCAAGCAGATGACGACCGCCGTTGACGTGCTGACGCTGACGGCAACGCCCATCCCGCGCACGCTCAACATGGCGCTGTCCGGCATTCGCGATATGTCGGTGCTCGAGGATCCCCCCGTCGGGCGGCAGCCGGTTCAGACCTATGTGCTGGAGCACGACAACGCCGTGGTGCGCGACGCGATACGCCGCGAGCTGGGGCGCAACGGGCAGGTTTATTATCTGCACAACCGCATCGACTCCATCGAGCAGTGCGCCGCCGGTCTGCGCACCTCATTCCCCGACGCCGTGATCGCCACGGCGCACGGGCGCATGACCGAGGAGCAGATGAGCGACATCATGACGAAAATGTACGCCGGTGAGATCGACATTTTGGTGTGCACGACGATCATCGAAACCGGCGTAGACATTTCGAACGTCAACACGCTCATCATCGAAGACGCCGACCATATGGGCCTTGCCCAGCTACACCAGCTGCGCGGACGCGTCGGCCGTTCGCCGCGCCACGCCTACGCCTATTTCACCTATCGGCGCGGCAAGGTGCTGACCGAAATTTCGCAGAAGCGGCTGTCTGCCATCCGCGAGTTTGCCGAGTTCGGCTCGGGCTTCAAAATCGCGATGCGCGATCTTGAAATACGCGGCGCAGGCAACGTTCTCGGCGCCGAGCAGAGCGGGCACATGATGAGCGTCGGTTACGATATGTACCTGCGCCTGCTCGAAGAAGCGGCAAGCGAGCTGACCGGCGCGCCCAAGCCGGAGCGCACCGATTGCACGGCCGACATCCTCGTTTCGGCAAGCCTGCCGCAGGACTATGTGCCCGACGCGGGCACGCGCGTCGACTTCTATCGCCGCATCGCAATGATTCACGACCGCGAGGATTACCTCGACATGCAGGACGAGCTGATCGACCGCTTTGGCGACCCGCCGCGCGCGGCCATTGCCCTGCTCGACATTGCGCTGCTGCGCGCCCACGCTTCGCGCTGCGGCATTTGCGAGATCGTGCACAAGTCCGGCTCTGTGCAGTTTACGCTGCGCCAGCCCGACCTTTCGTGCGCCGCCGCCGTATGCGCCATGCCCCGCTTTAAGGGCCGTATTTTGCTCAACGCGGGCGACGCGCCCTATCTTTTCCTGCGCCTGAAACCGACCGACGATGTGCTTGACGCATGCCGCGCCGTGATTGACGCCTATCTTGAAGCCAAAGGAGAACACATATGAAAAAACCCGCTCTGCCCGCGCTGTTCGCGCTGATCGCACTGCTTTTTTCCGCTTGTTCGCCAAGCCCCGCCGCCGTTACCGTCGGCACGGCGCGCGCAGACGCCGCCGAATACGCGTTTTATGTGCACCACAACGTGCAGACCATCGAGAGCGATTACGGCTATGTGCCCAACGGCATCTATCCGGCGGAAATTACAGACGCCGTGAAGGCCGATGCACTTGACCAGCTTGTGACGGCGCAGGTCGTCCGTCTTAAATGCCGCGAGTTCGGTCTTAAGCTGACCAACGAGGAAACCGAGCAGCTGAAAACCGACAAGCAGGAGCTGATCGATTCGCTCGGCGGTAAATACGCGTTCCTGGGCTACCTGCGCGAGTCGGCACTGACCGACCGCACCTATGACAGCTTTGCGGAAAACGCGCTCTATTACAACAAGCTGTACGACTATGTGGCGCAGCATGACGAAAGTATCGACAGCGATGAAGAACTGCGCCGCTTCTTCGCCGAAAACTATATCACCGTCAAATATATCCGTCTGGGCACGTCGGGCGACGAGGCATCTTACACGCCCGAAGACGCAGCATCGCTTGCGGAGGATATTCTGCGCGAGGCGAAAGAGGGCAAAATCACGTTTGAAGAGCTGATGGAAACCTATAACGACGATCCCATGATGTCACTCAACCCGGAGGGAATTGTCATTGGCATCATGGAAAGTCGCGGCTCGACCTATCTGGAAGGCGCGTTCACCCTCGCCGAAAACGAGGTAGGCGGTGTGTATACAGCCCCGGACGGCTTATACGTCGTCAAGCGGCTGCCCGTTTCGGCCAGCTATTTCGACGAAAACCGTGACGCGATTCACGAAAGCGTGATCGAGTGGAAGTATTCGCAGCAGCTCGAAGAATGGAAAACACAAACGACGGTGACAACCTCCTCAGTGTACAAAAAAATCAACCTTGAAAACTATATGGACTATGTGAAATAATACAAAGCCCGCGCCAGTTGGCGCGGGCTTTGCATTTCGCGCACCGCAGCGGGCACCGCGGCGCAGCTCTGTCAGATTTCTTATGCCGTTACCCGTTCGGTTGACAAATGTAAAAATATTAATTATTGTGTAATGGATGGAAATTTATTGAGCATATCCAATTGAACCCTTGCATTTCCAAGGCGATTCTATAGCGTGAAAACATATATTTGTCGCATCTCACGCGATATACCCGCAACAGTACCCACCTTCAAGGCGGGGCCTTTGGGAGGTTATAACACCATGATTAATCGCAAAATCGCGCTTTCAGCACTGCTGCTCTGGGTCTTGCTTCTTTCCTCTTGCGCGCAAATCCCGCGCTACGCGGGCGTGGAGCAAACGGTCACCTACCTTGCTTCAGACGAGCTTGCTGGGCGGCTGCCCGGCGAGCCGGGCAATCTCATGGCGCAGCGCTTCCTGAAAAACACGCTCAAGCAGCTTGACATCCCGCCTGCTTTTGAGGAATATGAGCATAGCTATGACCGACCGATTGCAGACGTCAAGCTGTGCTCCCTTTCCTTTGGCGGGCGCGCGTTATCCTATCCCGCCGACCTCAAGCTGTTCGGATACACAGCGGAGGCACTTTCGCTCGAAGATACGCCGCTTGCCACGGCAGACGCCGTTCCGGACGAGCCTTGCATCCTGCTGACCGACGATTTTGCCATGCAACCCCCATCCTCCGCTGTCAAAGCAATGATTTATCCCGGAGCAAATCTCGACTCGATCGCGCAGCTGACCGAAGACAAGAAAAGCGCCGTTATGAAGCTTTCCGTCTTACCCGATACCTATGAAGCGCTGGTCGCCGCCGCACAAAGCGGCACGCCCGCCACGCTGCGCATCGAATGTGAGGAAAAGGTGGCGCGCGAAAACAACATCTTGGGCAAAATCGAGGCGCCGCAAGAGGCGCGTGAGGCCGTTGTGCTCTCGGCGCACTTCGATCATTTGGGTGCCTCACCCAAAGGAGAAATCTTTCACGGCGCGTATGACAACGCATCGGGTGTCGCCGCCGTGCTGCGCATCGCACAGCAGCTGCGCGACGCGCAGCCGTCCGACCTGACGCGCGACATTTATATTGCGTTCGTCAACACCGAAGAATCGGGCATTCATGTAAGCGGCGGCAGCCGCGCGCTTGCCACACAGCTTGATCGCTCGTATGACGCCGTATACGACCTTAACATAGACTGCCTCGGCGCGCCGGGTAAGCCGCTTTCCATCATGGCAAGCCGCGGCGCCGCGCCGCTCGCGCTTGACGCTTCCGCCTTTTTTGAGGAGCTCGGCGAACCGCTCACTGCGGCGAGCGGCACATCCGACCATACAAACTTTGCGCTCGGCGTCAACTTCTGCACCGGCTTTGAAAACATCAATACGCTGACCGATACGCTGGACGGCGTAGACTTTGCCTCCCTCGAACGTCTCGCGCTGCTCGTTGGGCGCTATGCTTCGGCGCTTGCGTGCGGGCGTACGCTGCCCGAGGTTCAAGCCGCGCAGGAAAACAACCGCGCGGCGCTGTATGCCGAGGGTGTCATGCCCCAATTCGACCAGTGCCTGCTGCTTGAAATAGACGGCCAAATGCGCCATATTTATAGCGATTCAAGTGGGTTCTGCTCGACAGACAGCTTGCTCAGCCGCTTCGGCCTTGATCTGAGCGGACTGGTTCTGAGCGACGATACCACGCTGTACGGCGCGGACGATTATGAGGGAACGCGCGGATTCTCAGTCTCACCGTTTCCGCTGTCCGAGGGGGAACGCTGCGCCACAGGGCTTACCTCGGCGGAGCATCCGAGCGGACAAGAGCAAATTTGCACAGGATCTCTCCCCTTTTCCGCCGTCTGCCGCATCGATTTTTTGCTTAACGAGGAGCGCGTTTCGATTCCAACAGGCGACCGCCGTACCTATGATGCTTATCCTAACTTCACCATTCGCCGCTATATGCTGAGCAACATCGCACAAGCCATGGCGTTTGAGGCGGACTTGGCATTTGCGCAGGAAAGTCCCGCTTGCGGCAGCTACGGTGCGTGGTCGCTCTATTTAGAGCCGGCAATGCCGATGGGCAGTAGCGTTCAGCAAACCGTCTACGGCGTGCTGCGCGATGATGAGGCGCAAGTCGCCTATCTGTGGAGCATCGGCGTTCCCCTTCGCACACTGCCCGGCTTTCCTCCAGACGACCACGCCGCGCTGCAAAATCTTCTCGACACGCTGCGCGCCGGCGAGATTTGCGGCCGTATCTGCGCCGCATGGGACACACGATAACATATCAAAAGGCGAGAGCATATGCTCTCGCCTTTTATTATAGAATGAAGTTTTACAGCACAAACTGCATGGCGCGCAGAACCTCGAACAAATCCTTCGTCTTAAACTCGATGATATTGTCCTCGATCTTCTTAAAGCCCGGGTAGTAAGACATTTTGGTTGCCTTGTGGTGGTCGCGATAGCAGATCTGAACGGTGAACTTCTGCGGCAGCTGGCACATCGCCTGCGAAAGATCCTGACGCAGCGCCTTCTCACTCTCCTCGCGGATGAGCTTGCAGGCAAGGGACGGCGAAATCGAGCGCGTAGCCGAAGCGTCGCCCTTTTTGACCGACACCGTCTTGAGCATCGGGTGCAGCGCTGCGGAATCGGTGCAGAGCTGATCGTCGCCCGCGAGGAACACGGTCGGCGTTCCCTCCAGCGCGCAGGCCCAGCTGTACAGCATAAATTCGCTCGTCTTCACGCCGTTGATTTTAATCCAAAGGGGCGCAAGCGTCATCGTATGCGACAGGGGGTTTCCGTCGCGGCCTGCCGCGTTGTGATAGCCGACGAACATCGCCGCGTCAAACCGCTGGCTCTCTACGCCCTGCGCCATGCCGTAGGGATGACCTGTCCAGTTGCGCTGCACTTCGACACATTCGGGCAGCTGTGTCACATCTATGTTCGTGCCGGAACCATGTGCGTCCTTCACCAGTATGTAATCCGCACCCGCGGCAATCGCACCCTCACAGGCAGCCTTTACCTCGGCGGTCATCTGGCGCGCGTGCGCTGCCGCGATCGCGGGCTCCGACTGAGTATGTGTTTCGGACCATGTCGTCGTTGTTGTAATGCCTTCGATATCACAGCTGATAAATACCTTCATCTTGTACTCCTCCTCCATTTTTGTATGCAACTACTTTAGTATAGCATAAAAATAAGGATGCACCAACCAAAAGCGCAAGAGCGGATATTCATATTTTACATACGTTCCATAACCAAAAGTTATACCCACGGCAAAGTGCGGGGATTCCTTACGGAAGCCCCGCGCAAGCCTTTTTACGTGCCTTATTGTGAAAGCGCCATGCCCGCCCGGAACGCCTTGAGGTTTATGTCGAGCATTTTCTCAGGCAGATTGTCGCGCAAAACGGTCTCCCAGTCGATATCCGTCATGGCAAAAGCCTTGACGAGCACACCGAGCAGCACGACGTTCATCGTGCGGGGATTACCAATCTCTTCCGCCGTGCCCGCCGCGTCCACCGCGATGGTTTTAAAGCATTTCCCCATCGCCTCAATACAGCCCTCGGGATACTGCACCGTTCCGGTGGCAACGGGCAATGAAGGAATTTCATAGTCGTTGATAACGGCAATGCCGGTCGGCTTCAGGTAGTTCGCCCAGCGCACCGCCTCCATCTTTTCAAACGCGACGAGAATATCGGCTCCGCCTTCGCCGATGATGGGTGAATACACCTTGTCGCCATAGCGCACCTGCGTCGAAACACTGCCTCCGCGCTGTGCCATGCCGTGTACTTCGCTCATTTTAACGTCGAACCCCGCTTGGATGAGCCCCTGCGTCAGCAGTTTGCTGACAAGGATGGTGCCCTGCCCGCCCACGCCGACGAGAAGAATGCTTTTTACTTCGCTCATTGTCCTTCACTCATCCTTTCAATCGCGCCGAAGGGACATGCCTGCGCACACACCGCGCAACCGGGGTCGGCAGGCACGCGGGTCTCGGCAAAGCGCATGCCCAGCGCATCGAAGCGCAGCAGTCGCCCGGCCAGCGGCTGGCCGATCTCCAGCAGCAGCTTGAGCACTTCGGTGGCCTGGATCACGCCGGCCAGCCCCGGCAGCACGCCGAGCACCCCGGCCTCGGCGCAGTTGGGCGCGAACTCAGGCGGCGGCGGCTCGGGGAACAGGCACCGGTAGCATGGCGCGTGGCCACGCCGGCGGCCGGCATCGAACACGCCGACCTGCCCGTCGAACCGCTCGATCGCGGCGTACACCAGCGGCCGCGCGTGCTTGATGCAGGCGTCGTTGAGCAGGTAGCGCAGCGGGAAGTTGTCCGAGCCGTCCAGCACCACGTCCACGCCCTGCATCAACGCGTCGACGTTGGCCGATGTCAGCCGCTGCGCGACTGCCTCCACCTGGATGTGCGGATTCAGCGCCAGCAGTCGCGCGCGCGCCGATTCGACCTTGGCGCTGCCGATCGCGGCATCGGTGTGGATGATCTGGCGCTGCAGGTTGCTGCGTTCCACCACGTCGTCGTCGACGATGCGCAGACGCCCCACCCCGGCCGCGGCCAGGTAGAACGCCGCCGGCGCGCCCAGCCCGCCGGCACCGACCACCAGCACGCACGAGCGCTGCAGGCGCCGCTGCCCGGCCTCGCCCACCTGCGGCAGCAGCAGGTGCCGCGAATAGCGGTCGTAGAAGTCGC
>MEFT01000071.1 GCA_001725215.1 Clostridium sp. SCN 57-10 | reverse complement strand
GAGACGCTCGACCCGATGGTGATGGTCGAATGTTACCCCATCGGCGTCATGCGCATGGATGATAACAACGAGATCGACGACAAGATCATCGCCATTCCGCTCGAAGACCCGATGTGGAATTTTTACAAGGACATTTCGCAGCTTCCACCGCATATTTCAAGCGAGATTTCTAATTTTTTCGAGGTATATAAAACGCTGGAGCACAAACATACCGCGACGAGTGCCGTGCTCGGCCGTGAGGACGCGATGGAGATCATCGCCGAATCGATGCGCACTTACGAGACACACTATTGCGGGAAAATTCGATGAACACCGAGCTGCTTCCCGTTTCACCCGAAACGGTGCGGAAGGCGGGCGCGCTGCTTGCAGGCGGCGCGCTTTGTGCCATTCCAACCGAAACGGTATACGGTCTTGCGGCAAACGCACTCGACGCCCGCGCCGTTGCGCGCATTTTTGAGGCGAAGGGACGCCCGCAGGATAATCCGCTCATCGTGCATATCGCGCGCATTGAGCAGCTTGGCGACGTGTGCGAAAGCGTGCCCGACGCCGCGCTGGCCCTGGCCGATCGCTTCTGGCCCGGCCCGCTTACTATGCTGCTGCCCAAAAGCGCCGTCGTACCCGACATCACGACGGCGGAACTTGCCACCGTCGGCGTGCGTATGCCGTCGCACGAGGGCGCGCGCGCCATCATCGAGGCGGCGGGCGTGCCGCTTGCCGCGCCGAGCGCCAACGCATCCGGTCGGCCGTCGCCCACTACGGCGGAGCATGTTTTAGAGGATATGGACGGAAAAATTCCGCTTATCGTCGACGGCGGCCCGTGCACCTTTGGCATGGAGAGCACGGTGGTCGATATGACATCGGCGGTACCGCGCATTTTGCGCCCCGGTGCGATTACGCTTGAAATGATCGAGGATGCCCTCGGGCAAGCCGAGCTTGACGCCGGCGTCGCCCGCGCGCTGCGCGAAGGCGAGGTTGCGCGCTCGCCCGGCATGAAATACCGCCACTATGCGCCGCACGCGCCCGTCGTCTGCTTTGAGGGCGCGCCCGAAGACACGGCAAACGCCATTCGCGCCGCGTGGCGCGAGGGTGACCGCGTGCTTTCTTTTTTTGAATATTGGGACTTGCCGAACGCATACAGCTATGCCGAAAGCTGCGACCCGGAGGGCGTCGGCCGCGGTCTGTTTGCCGCACTGCGCTCGTTTGACGGACAAGTGGTTGCGCGCATTCTCGCCCAGTGCCCGCGCGCCGTCGGCCGCGGCGCGGCGAGCGCCAATCGCTTGCGGCGCGCCGCCGCGTTTGACTGTGTTTCGTGCACCGAGGGCGCTGTCGTCGGCGTGACGGGGCGCACGGGCAGCGGCAAAAGCGCGTTTGCCGTTGCCGCGCAGGGCTTGGGCTTTGCCGTGCTCGACGCCGACGTGATCTATAAAACGCTGCTGCAAACCGACGAAAACCTGCTGCACGCGCTGCGCGCGCGTTTCCCCGCCGCGTTCGCGTCGGGCGCGCTCGACCGCGGCGCGCTGGCGCGCATCGTGTTTGCCGACGAAACGGCGCGGCTGAAGCTCAACGCGATGACGCATCCCGCCGTCGCCGCAGAAATGCAGCGGCGTATGACGGAGCTGCGCGCCGAGGGGCAGACACGCATTGTGCTCGATGTGCCGCTTTTGTTTGAAAGCGGAATCGATCGCTTGTGCACTGCAACGGTCGGTGTGCTCGCCCCGCATGAAACCAGCGTGGCCCGCGTTGCCGCGCGAGACGGCATCGACGAAAACGCGGCGCGCGCCCGTCTTGCCGCACAGCCCGACGATGCGTTTTATCTCAAACGCTGTGACGTCACGCTGCAAAACCGCGGGGACGCCGACGCGTTTCGAGCAAATGCGCAGCGTTTGCTCGCACGGCTGTAACCGCATATTTCCGAACCCTCTGCGCAGAATACAGCGCGGAGGGTGTTTTTTATGTCCGAACAAGAACAGCAAACAAACGAAGACCGCCTGAACGAAGCCAAGCTAATCGAAAAAACCGGCGCAGTGACGGTGGAAAACACGCGGGGCAGCATCCATTGCCTGACGATTGTCGGCCAGATCGAGGGGCATCAGATTTTGTCTCCGCAACAGAAAACAACCAAGTATGAGCATGTGATGCCCCAGCTCGCGGCAATTGAAGAAAGCCCGGAAATAGACGGGCTATTGATTTTGCTCAACACGGTGGGTGGCGATGTTGAGGCGGGGCTTGCCATCGCGGAGCTGATCGCGGGCATGAGAAAGCCGAACGTTTCGCTCGTTCTGGGCGGCGGGCATTCGATCGGCGTTCCGCTTGCCGTGGCGGCGCAGAGGTGTTTCATCGCGCCCACGGCGTCGATGACCCTCCACCCCGTTCGTCTCAACGGCACTATACTAGGCGTACCGGAGACGATGGTTTATTTCGAGCGTATCCAGCGGCGCATCGTGCAGTTTATCTGCAAGAACTCGCGCATAGAACCGCGCGTTCTGCGAGCACTAATGCATAAAACCGGCGAGTTAATGAATGACGTCGGCAGCGTAGTAGACGGCAAGGACGCCGTGCGGCTCGGCTTGTGCGACAGTTTAGGCAGTTTGCGGGAAGCGCTCGATTGTCTTCACGGCATGATCGACGCAAAAAAAGGCCGCACTGCACCGCAGAGCGACCAAAAAACCGCGTTTCGCGCCCGTGCGCAGGTAAAACGGACCTAACCGTTTCATAAACGGCGCACCGAACGCAAAACGCACATCTCGGAGGTGTTTGCCTTGGAGCCAATAGAACCTTATGGACTGTTCCGGTATCACGATTTTGCGCCTCCCTATGCGGAGAATGGCGACATCGTGCGGGAATATTCCGCTGACGAGGAGTTTGCTATGCCCTATGACGGCTATTATTACGCCAACTTTTGGCTTGATTTAAAGCCGATGGAGTGACGCAGGTCACGAGTTAACCCGCGAGCGCCGCTCTGGTTTTCAGAGCGGCGCTCGCTTTGCATATGCCTCAAAGAGCGGGGCCTATTCGCCTGCCTTCATCGATTCGACCATATCGATGGCGCGCAGCTTGGGCAGCATGACGAGGTCGACAAGCAGCGTGAAAAATAGGGTGACGCCCGCGGCATAAAGATAGCTCATGCCTTTGATGGTGCGCCCGAACATCACGGAATCGATTTCGGCGACGCGGATGACGAACGTGTGCAGTGCGATGCCTAGGACAAAGCCGGCCAGAATGCCGACCAGACTTAAAATTGTAATTTCACGGTAAACATACGCCGCAACCTCGCGGTCGTGAAAGCCGAGCACACGGATGGTGGCAAGCTCTTTTTTGCGCTCGCAGATGTTAATGTTGGTCAGGTTGTAAAGCACGATGATGGCAAGCGCTCCCGCCGAAAGGATGAGCACCATGACGATATAGTTGATGTTGGTCAGCATGCGGTCAAAGCTGTCTCGGATATTCTGCGAAAACTGCAGCATAAGCACGTTGGGGCTTTGCAGCACGCGCGACGAAACGGCGTTCTTCGCGTCGCTGTTTTCAGCGGCAAACTGTGCATAAACAAGGCGGTATTCCGGCTGCGTCCCGAACAGCTGCGTGTAAGATGACGCGGTGAGAAACGCGTTGCTGTGTACATAGTTTTCGCAGATGCCAGTTACCGTTCGCGAAGCCCTCACGCCGTCCGCGCTGACCAGCGTCACCGTGTCGCCCGTACGGATGCCCAGCGTTTCGCACAGCTTTTCGGTGAGTACGAGTGAATCTTCTTTAAACGGGATGGAGCTGCCCGTGCGGCGTTCGCGCAGCGTAAGCTGCTGCAGCAGCGCGTCTTTGTCTTGCGGCACGGTGAGCGTCACCTTGCCGCGGTCGCCCTTATATTCGACGTAGGCCGACTCGCTGTGCACCACGGCGTAGCCGCGGACGAGAGCGAGATCGGTAAGCACATCGCGGATGCGCCGGTCGGTTTCCGCGTCGCCGTCCTGTTTGAGATAAACAGAAAAATCATAGCGAAAGATTTCACCGAACTGCTTGGGCACGATGTCGCCTATGCTGTCTCGCAGGCCGAAGCCGGCAAGCAACAGCGCGCAGCAACCCGCCACGCCGAACACCGTCATGAAAAACCGCTTTTTATAGCGCAGGATGTTGCGTGCGGTGACCTTGTGCGTAAATTTCAGGCGCTTCCAGATGAAGCCGACGCGCTCGAGCATAATGCGCTTGCCCGCCTTGGGCGCGCGTGGCTGCATAAGCTGCGCGGGGCGCTCGCGCAGCAGTCCCGTGCAGACAAACAGCGTAGACGCCGTGGTGCACAGAAGCATGGCTGGCACAATAAGCAACGCGTAATTCCAGTGGAACGGGGTCAGCACGGGCGGCAGCACAAACATCATGGAATAGGCGTTTGCAATGACAGCAGGCAGCCCGCGAAAGCCGAGCACAATGCCGATGGCAGCGCCCGCGAGGCCCGCCGCCAGCGAATAGCCGGCGTAATAGCCCGTGATGGCTCTGTTCGTATAACCAAGTGCCTTCAGCGTGCCGATGCGAGGACGTTCTTCCTCCACCATACGCGTCATCGTCGTCAGCGCCACAAGAGCGGCAACGGCGAAAAAGAACAGCGGGAATACGGCGGCGATGGCGGCAACCTTTTCCGAATTGTCTTGGTAGCTTGTGAAGCTGACGGTGTCGCGCCGGTCGGTGACATACCATTCGGCTTTGTCGAGATCGTCAAGCGCACGCTGCGCGTCAGTAAGCTTTTGCTCGCCGTCGGCAATTTTGGTGTCGGCTTCGCGCTTTGCGTCGGCGTATTCCGTTTCGCCTTCCTGCAGCTTGCGTTCCGCGTCGGCTAAATCGCGCTCGGCTTTTTGAATGCTCGCCTCGCCGTTTTTCACCTTTCTTTCGCCGCTGCGCACCTCCGCTTCGGCGGCCGCCAGATCGGAGCGACCTTTTTCAAGTGCCGTGTCGCCCGCCGTAAGCTGCTGCTCGTTTGCGTCAATTTGCCGCTTGGCGTCGTCAAGTTGTGCCTGCGCCGCGTCGAGCTGTGCTTTCGCGCTGTCGAGCGCGAGGCGGTTTTGCTCAAGCTGCTGCGCGCCCTGCTGTTCCGCCTGCGCGATCTGCGCCAGTGCGGCGTGATACTGCGCGTCGGTCAAATAGGGGCGGTTGCGCTCAAGCTCGGTACGCTGGGCTGCGATGCCGTTTTCAAAGTCGTTCACCGCAGTGTCATACGATGAAGCGGAGGCGTCATACTCTGCGCGCTGTGTGGCGAGTTGAGTCATGCCGTCGGTATAAGCCTTTTTGGCCTCGTCGAGTGCCGCCCATCCGTCGACAAGCTTTTGCGCCTCGGCTTCCAGCGTTTGCTTGCCTGTCGCAAGGTCGCGTGCTCCGTTTGCCAGCTTTGTTTTGGCAGTCTGCAGGTCGCGCTTGCTTTTTTCAAGCGTACGCTTGCCTGCTTCAAGGTCGGTGCGGCCCTGGTCAAGCTCGGCGCGCGCGTCGGCAAGCTTGCTCTCGGCCTCGGCTTTTTTTTCGTCGAGCTCAGCGCGCGCATCGTCGATTTTTTGCTGCGCCTCGGCCTTAACCTCGTCGAGCCGCAGCGCGGCGCGGGTTTTGCCCAGCGTCTCCAACGCGTCGCTCTGCGCGTCAATCAGCTCGAAGTAGGGGTCGCCGAAGGTATTAAGAGCAGCCGCACCGTCCAGCGTGACAAATGCGTCGGTATACGCCTCAAGGGTGTAGCTTTCGGCGGGCGCGAAAAGCACCAGCTCTACCTGCCCGTTGCCCACCGTGCTCGGCTCGGCCTCAATCGAAAGATACATGGGTGCGCGCACGGTGCCGACGACGGTAAACGTCGAAGCGGCGTAGGTGTCGCTCCATTTGTCATAATCTTTGTTGTCGGGCGAAATGGTAAGGCTCTCGCCCGGCTCATGCTCGCCGGTATAGCCGTTAATCGACGCGAGCAGGCATTCCCCTTCGCGCTCCGGCATGCGCCCGGAGAGCAGCACAAAATCGTTGAGCAGTTTGCCCGACGCGTGATCTTCCAGCGGGACGCCGTAAATACGCGTGACAAAGCTGCCGCCGCTGCCCTCAAGGCTGACGTCGGTCACGCGGGCGGGCATGACATGCGCAACGCCGGGCACGGCGCGCAGCGCGGCGATGTCGTCGTCCGTCAACCCCAGCGTGCCGCGCACGTTAAGGTCGAACACGCGGTTTTCGTCGTAATAGCGGTCGGCGGTCAGCTGCATATCGGGCGTCGTCGCCACCAGTCCGCCAAGGAAGCCGACGCCGACGGCGACGATGCCGAGAATAGCAAAAAAGCGCGCCTTGCTCTCACGCACGCTGCGCAAAAGCATTTTGACGTAAGTCTTCTTCATGCGCGATTACCACTCAATCTGTTCAATGGGCAGGGGGTGTTCATTGCGCTCGACGGCGCCGACGCGTCCGTTTTTAATGTGTACGATGCGGTCGGCCATACGCGTCAGCGCGCTGTTGTGCGTGATGACGATAACCGTCTTGCCCGTGCGGCGGCAGGTGTCCTGCAAAAGCTTTAAGATGGTTTTGCCCGTGCTGTAGTCGAGCGCACCCGTCGGCTCGTCGCACAGCAGCAGCTTGGGGTTTTTAGCGAGCGCGCGCGCAATCGCAACGCGCTGCTGCTCGCCGCCCGAAAGCTGGGCGGGAAAATTTCCCGCGCGGTCAGCCAGACCGACATCGGCCAGCGTTTGCAGCGCGTCGAGCGGTTCGCGGCAGATCTCACCCGCTAGCTCCACGTTTTCAAGCGCCGTCAGATTGTGTACCAAATTGTAAAACTGGAATACAAAGCCGATGTCATAGCGGCGATAGTCGGTCAGCTGGCGTTTGTTATAGCCGCTGATGAGATTCCCGTCAAGATAAATCTCGCCTGCGTCGCAGCTGTCCATGCCCCCGAGTATATTGAGCAGCGTGGTTTTTCCGGCGCCGCTCGGGCCGACGACGACACAGAATTCGCCCTTGTCGACCGTAAAACTGATGTGATCGGCGGCGGCGATGGTCTGGCCGCCCATCTTGTAATATTTGCACACATCGCGAAAAATGACATAGTCCATAAGATAACTCCGTTCCGGTTCGTCACATGATAAAGGATTCCCTTTATGATAACATGCAAGTATGAACAAAAAGCAAACATTGGCTTTTTCTATGTAAAAAGTGGAAGCGTTTTTGCAAAAACAGGCCGGTATCTTTCGACACCGGCCTGAACATTTGCCCCAAAGCCCGAAGGGCTTAATCAATTTTCGGCGAAAGACCGCCGTCAGTCGGCGAGCACGCAGGTGTTGCGTCCTTGCGCTTTGGCTCGGTAGAGCGCGCGGTCGGCGCGCTCTAGCAGCCGCTCGTACCCCTCGCCGCGTGCGTGTGCCACGGCTACGCCGATTGATGCGGTAAGCACGACGTCCGTGCCGTTTCGGGGATACACGCGCCGCAGACAGACGAGCAGATGCTCGGCGCGTTGCAGCGCGGCGGCGGGGCTGGGAATACCGCACAGCAGCACAAGAAATTCATCGCCCGCAAAGCGGCCGATGAGGTCGCCGTCACGCGTTCCGGCACGCAGCGTTTCGGCTACGTCGAGCAGAGCGCGGTCGCCGCCCGCATGTCCGAGCGTATCGTTGATCGACTTATAATAGTCAAGATCGATGAAGAGAAGGGCTGCGCCGTCACACGAGGCGGCAAGCCGCTCGCGGAAGAGGCGATCGGTCGCCGCGCGGTTATACAGCTTGGTCAGGGGGTCGCGCTCGGCCGACTCGACCAGTCTCATTTCCCGCTGCTTGCGGTCTTCGATGTTGATGATGCGCAGCACACAGCACACGGCGTCACGCTCGTCGTCATGATAGAGCCGCACGGACAGCTCGACCCAAAGCACGCTGCCGCCCGTCATGTGGGTTTGGTATTCGGTATGTACCGCCGTAATGCCCTGCGCGTATTGCGAGATAAGCGACTCGCGCCCGAACATAATGCGGATGCGCCTGCGGTCTTCTTCACGCAGAGCGTTGTTCGCACCGGCGGTGACATGCTCGGTATAAGAACGCGTTGTGTATTCATCGACCGGAGCGTCCGCCACCCTGCGG
>MEFT01000070.1:7314-9437 GCA_001725215.1 Clostridium sp. SCN 57-10 | reverse complement strand
CTGATGCGCATGTCGATTGCCTCCGCGATGTCATAATTTGCCCAGAGCACAAAAGGCGTGATATAGCGGCGCGCGCGCTCTTCGGCGGTCAGCTCCGCTGTTTTTTTGCCGTATAGCTTTTCGAGAAAGCTGTCCGGCATGTGCGGCTGGTGGTCACCGAAAAGCAGCACGACCGTCGGCTCTTTGACGGACGATACATACTCGATCAGCTCGCGCAGCGCATCGTCCGACTCGCGGACAAGCGAAAGATAGACGCTCTCGCGCTGGCGGACGACCGTGGGGTCGTTTACCTGAATGCGCATATCAAGGTCGCGATACCGGTCGCTGTAACCGCCGTGGTTTTGCATCGTCACGTCAAACAGGAAAAGGGGCGCTTCGCCGCGCCCGGCAAGCTCATGCTCCATGCGCTGATAGGTCGCGCGGTCGGTCACATAAGAGCGCAGGCGCGCCGTACCCGCAAAGTCGGGCAGCCAAAGGCTGCGCGCAAAGCCGAGGTCGGGGTAAACGGTGTTGCGGTTCCAGCCGCTTTCGTAATAGGGATGAATGGAAACGGTGTCATAGCCGAGCGCCGAAAGCTGGGCGGGAAGCGAGGGCACCGTGTCTTTGACGTGCTGCAGATAGGGAATGCTGCCCGCGGGCAAAAACGCCATGCTGTTGCCTGTGAGAAACTCAAACTCGGTGTTCGCCGTGTTGCCGCCGAGCACAGAAACATACAGATCGCCTGTGATGGTGTTGGGTGCGCCGTGCAGCGAATGCAGAAAGGGCAGAGGGTCTTCGTTTACCGGCAGCTCTCCGATGACCGAGAGGTCGGACAGTGCCTCGTTCATCACCACAATAATGTTGGGCGCGCTTTCGGGCGCAGCGGACGGTACAATCGGCGTGTCGATCGCCTCGCGTAGCTGCGTGCGCACGCCCTCAGCCGAATAGCCCTCCGGGGGATCGACGCTTAAATAGCGAATATTAACGAGAAAGCTGATGGCAAAGCCGTTTTGCCGGTATACATAATCCTGTGTAAACGGCATCTCGTAAACGCCGATGAGCGCCGTCACCGACGGGAAATGCAGCGCCAGCGCAAGCAGAAAGGCTAGCGCCGTCGCCCCCGCGCCGCACAGAATACGCTTGCGCGCGCCGCGCAGCCGCAGGCGGACCCGCGTCGCAAGCAGGGCGAGCACGCAGAGCAGCGCCAGCATAATCCATAGCTTGGGCGTAAGCTCCCAGTCGTAATTGTCCGCCACCGTCATGCCGGTACGCCATGAAAGAATGTCCCACGGCAGAATGGGCGACGAGCGGAACGCAAGCACGAAATAATTGAGCAGCCCGACGACGGCGCATAAAATCTCGCATATCACCAGCGCGACAGACATGCGCGCCGTAAGCGCGTAAAGCAGCGCGCACAGCAGCGCTGGCGCAAGCCAGCCGAGCATCTGCAGGTTAAAAGGAATTTCAAAGGGATTGTGCGTCAGGCTCTCAAACCAATAATACGTCGCGATCAAAAGCAGCGCGGAAAGCGCATAATTGGCGCGCGGAGAAAGCTCGCCACGCAAAAGCTGCCTTGCGGAGGGAAGCCGTCGTTTCATATTCGCGGTTAGGCGCGGTCGTCCGGCGTGCGCTTATCACGCAGCAGGTAGCGCGGCCGCCCCTTTACCTCCTCGTAAATTTTGCCTACATACAGCCCGATGATGCTCAAACCAATCATCACACCGCTGCCGATAAAGAGCTGCAGCAGAATCACGGTGGAAAAGCCGGTGGCGGCGAGGTGGGTGAAATACATATAAAGAGTCTGCACGGTCAGCACCAGCGCAGCGATGCCCATCAAAATGCCGAGCACCAGCACGAGCAGCAGCGGCGCCGCCGTGTAGGCGATGACAGAGTTAACCGACAGGCGCACAAGCGCACCGAGCGACCACTTGGTCGTACCCGTCGTGCGTGGCGCGACCTCAAACGGCAGCATGCAGTGGCGGAAGCCGACCCACGCCGACATGCCGCGAAAATAGGTGTTGTGCTCGCCTAGCGTGCGCCACGCAAGCACCGCTTTGCGGTCGAGCAGCTTAAAGTCGGACAGTTGCTCGGGTGCAAGCCCCGTCGCGCGCGCAAACAGGCGATAGTAGATCGAAACGAGCCAC
>MEFT01000070.1:0-7293 GCA_001725215.1 Clostridium sp. SCN 57-10 | reverse complement strand
GAGCCACTTTTTGAGCCGCGACTCGCTGCCGCGGCTTGTTTTTACGCCGTCGATGACGTCGTAGCCCTCTTCGCGCCAAAGGCGCACCATCTCGGGGATGAGGGCGGGCGGGTGCTGCAGATCGGCGTCCATGACAACGACGGCATCTCCCTCCGCATGCTCAAGTGCGGCGCACAGCGCGGCCTCCTTGCCGAAGTTGCGCGAAAGGCGCAGCAGCGTCACATGGGGCAGAGACGCTGCGACACGCTCCATCTCACGCCACGAGTTGTCACGTGAACCGTCGTCGACGAGCAGAAAGCCGTGCTCGATGCCCGCGCCGCCCACAATGCGCGACACGGTGTGCACGTTGTCATAAATGCCTTCTTCCTCATTGTAAACGGGCATGATGATGGTAATCATGCGTCTTCCTCGCTTTCCTCGTCGCGCGGGTCGGGCAGTCGGCCGAACGATACGTTGGCAGGCACGGCGGCGCACAGAAGCAGCGCACCTGCGCCGGTCAGCACGCTGCCGAGCGCAAGTCCGCGCGGCGTATAGCGCAGCGAAAGCGTATGTGTGCCTTCCGAAACGTCAAAGGCGAGCAGCGCGCCGTCTACGCCGAACGTCTCGACAGGCGCGCCGTCTACCGTTACCGTCCAGCCCGTGTCATAAGGGATCGTGGTGAGCAGCGTGCCGCCGCGCGCCGCGTCGACCGTCGCGTCGATGTGCCCGTCGCGGTAAGAGGTTACGGTCATTCCACCCTCGCGCAGCGTGTCAATGGCGCGGCGGTACACCGCGTCGTTGAGGGTGACGGCATAAATACTGCCGCTTGCGTCACCCTCGGTCGTCACGGCGAAGCGCACCGTATCGCCCGTTTGCATTTCGCCGTTGTCGACCAAATAAGGCTCGTTAACCTGATAGTTCCAGGTGTCCGCGCCGTGGATGCTGACCGTTTTTGCGCTCAGGCAGTCGACATACAGGAACACCTGCCCCGCGTGCTCCGCCGTCGCGGTGAATTCATAGGTGCCCGCGCCGCGAATCGTGATACCGCTGCCCGAAACGCTTGCCGTGCCGCCCGAGGTGGAGGTGACGGAAAGCTTGTTGAGAAGCAGCACGTCTTCGCGCTCGTCGGTCATCAGCGCGCGATAAAGCGAGTTTTGCGTGCGCACGGGATTGTAGAACATCGACTTCCAGTCGCGAATGGTCTCGGGCACGACGTAGCCGAGCGGCAGCGCGTCCTGATTTTCGTAAAGATAGCGCGTCAGTCCGCCTCCCATCACGTTGTCGCGCTGTGTGAGCTGGCGGTGCGTGCCGATGTCCTTTTCAAGCGTGACGTAGCGCACACCGAGCAGAGAATCGACGGTAGGCACAAAGCTGCTGTAGCAGTACATGTTGATACCGTTTGTTTTATACCCGAGCGCGCGCATGAGGCGCGTCGTCGTCAGATAGTTGGTCGAAACAAACGACGAAATGCCGCTGTAACCGTAAAGCGCGCCGTCGTTATAAGTCAGGCGGGGCAAAATTTCCATGCGGTAAAAGTCAGAGCCGACATCTTCGGCGCGCAACTCTTCCATGCGCCGAGCGGCCCCATCTCGCAGGCGGTTTGCGCTCGATGCGACGAAGGTCGAGTGCGCCGCCGTTCCGGCGACCGTGCCGAGCAACATCATGGAGGTCACGCCGCCGAGCACGGATTCGGCAATGACGGCGGCAAGCACAAGCGCGGAGAACGCGCGCGTGCGCAGCCTTCGGCTCGTGCCGAGGGCAAGCAGACCGGCGTAGAGAATGAGGATCAGCGCCGTTGCGTAGTAAACGTAAAGCTCCTGCTTTTCGGTCTGCACCTTCTGCATAAGAAAGACAAACGCGCACAGCCCGACGCACGAGCCCCAAACGGCTTTGCGACTCGTTTCGCGGATATGGATCAGCGCTTCATAAAGCATCAGCAGCAGCACGAACGAATAGAGGAACGAGAAGCGGTAGGGCAAATCGTTCGGCGTGTGCAGTCCGTGCCACACGAGGTTCGGGAGGTTGAGCGAAAGGCTGAGCGCGAGCACGCCGAGCAGGCCGCCGTAGGCAAGCTTGCGGCGGTCGGGTACGCCGCGCGAGGCGAAAAAGATCGGAAGCGTCAAAAGCGACAGCACGCCGCACGCCACATTGGGCAGGTGCTTCGAGCGGATGGCGGGAACGACGGCGAAGAATTGGCGCGCCAGCAGCTCGTAAAAATCAAACATATCGGAGAAGGCGGGGAGCTTGTCCCCCGCGGCAGAGGTGACACGGAGACCGAAGTAGGACGGCACAAGCAGCACGGCGGAAAGCAGTACGGCAATTACGGAATAAAGCGCCATACGCGTCAGCGCGCCGAACAGCACCTGACCGGACGGCTGTTTGCGCACCGCCCAGCCGATAAACCAAAGCGCAAGGAAAATGCACAGCATAAAGCCGATGTAATAGTTGCAGAGCAGCGCGAGGGCAAGCGTCAGCGTGTAGAGCAGCGGGCGGCCGGTGCGCATCATTCGCTCAAACGCATAAACGACAAGCGGAAGAAGCATGATGGTGTCGAGCCACATGATGTTCCACGAATAGGCAACGAGGTAAATCATGCCCGAAAAAAGCAAACCGGCGGCGGGGATGAACCAGCTTCGCTTTTTGGACAGCTCTTGCAGAAGCAGCGCGAAAAACGCCGCGCCAAGCGAGTTTTTCAGCAGCGTGATCAGCAAAAACGCTTCCGGCAGAAGGTGCTGCGGAAAGAGCGCGAGCAGCAGGTTAAACGGGCTCGACAGATAGTAGCCGAACGTGGGCAGCATGTTGACGCCCAGGCCGATGTCGCTCGAATAAAGCAGGCTGCCTCCGCTGAGCAAAATATCGCGCAGCTTGCCCATCAGCGCCGTATACTGCCCGTACATGTCGATTCGCACGCACGTTGCGTCGCCAAACGGCCACATGCCGATGAAGATGTGTGTCAGCGTCATGACGGCAAGCGCAAGCAGCCCGGTGATAACGGGGAAAAACCAGGCGGGACGGGCGGGCGGCGCGTCACGCCGCGACAGCTCCTGCGCGACGAGGCCGGCGGCGCCGCTGAACAAAGCGAGTGTGCCTAGATAAAAAAACCAGCGCTGCAGCGGATAAGCGGGGTACAAATACCCCTGCGACTCCGCCATAATGACGGCGCAGACGAGAAGACTGAATATGCCGAAGCATAATATGGCCATCAGAACGCGAACAAGGCGTGCATCGGTCGTTTCGGTTTTCAAACGTATCCCCCCGCAAAAATGTTTCATTGGTATTATACACTATATCAGACCGCTTAAGCTATCTTTTGTTTCACAAAACTTCATGATAAAATAAGAAAGAAAGAGCCGCGCGGCGGCCTGCGGCGCGGTGCGCTGCTGAGAAAGGAGAAACGGATGAATTACGGCGATAGGTGCATGGCGTTTCACGCGCAGGGGTTTAACTGCGCACAATCGGTACTCGCGGCGTTTGCCGAGGAACTGGGGCTTTCGGCTGAACAAGCGACGCGCGTCAGCGAGTGCTTTGGCGGTGGCGTCTGCGGAAACGAGCGCCTGTGCGGCGCGGTGTCGGGCGCGCTGATGTGCGCAGGACTGCGCTTTGGACGTATAGAGGGCAAAGATATTGAGGCGCGGAAAAGAGCGCGCGACGTGGGCAACGAAATATTGGCCGCATTTATCGAGCGGCACGGCTCGTGCGAGTGCCATGTGATGCTCGACCGCGAGGCGGGCACACAGCTCGGCCCCCATCCGATGCGCAGCCACGCGCCCTTTGCCGCCCATTGCGAGGGCGTGATCCGTGACGCGGGCACCCTCGTTGAAAAGCTAGTTCTCGGTCGGTAGCGTCTAATTTTACTGTGAAAGTAAAAATGTGCTAAACTAAGCCACACCCTCATAGCCGAGAGTGTGGCTTAGTTTAGCACATAAATAGAACTTTCTATCCAAATCTACCGTCATGAAAGCAATCACGGCATATATGTTGGTTATCCGTTCAGCGGCGTTCCGCAGTATTCACATTCTGTTATTCTACCGCCGATTACTACATTGCTCGCACCGCAACCGGGGCATCTAACTGAGCGGGGTTGCTGTCTGGTGTCAAGTTGACCGGACGCAGAAGGCGCTGCGACATATGCAGGTTGTTCAGCTTGAATATCTTGGCTAAGAACGACTGCACGATTTCCTTCGTGTATGTACGCTCCGCTAAGAAAGCCGACATCAATCATTGCCTGTATGTCGGCTTGTGCTTGCCCATAGGTAACGGACACTGCACTTGCTATATTATCAATGCTTCGCTCGCCAACATTGACGATCGCGTTGAGGTATTTCTTGTATTGCTCGGCTTTCGCCTTCGTTTTGCGGATTTTTAGAAGTATCAACACTCCGCCGACAACCCAAGCCAGAAAGATAACTGCAATAGAAAAATCAGCAAAAAACCGCTCTATATTCGCAAGCAGCATAAGTGAGCCAAAGACAATCAGTATCCACGTAAATACCGTTGCAGCCTTTGTGGGACTCATTAAAGCTGCCTTATCATTGGACTTTTTAAATAACAAAATGAGTCCTGCCGGCCAAAAGACGATTAGCCAAAAAAGAACCCAACCCCAAACCGACGGCTTCTTGGCTTTCATTTCTAAAATTCTCCTCGCTTCGGCGTATTGTATTCACCATTCCCTTGACGCTCAAGTATCTTAGCGTTAGTCACATGAGTGCGCCGCGCAAAAAAGTTTACTGCAAGCGCAATAATCGCAAATGTTGCCATAATGGAGATTTCTGCAAAAACAAAATTGCCGACTTTTTTATTAAATGCTCCGACCAACGCGACGGAGATTATCACGGCTATTTGGTAAAGCCATACGGTAGCACCTATTCCTGCGCTATAGAAAACCGCGTCTTTGCTAGAGGGTTTTCTCTGAGCTATCCCAACGAGCAGACCCATGGAGATGAGTAGGGAAAGAATAAGGAAAGCCGCCGCCCATAAGTGAATGGCGATTTGCTCGATACTAAGCAGGAAAAATCCTGCGACCACAACCACGATGGCAATCGTAAATCCGATTATTGTGTATAGCGAACTTCTAACCATCGCTTAGCCCTCCACTTTCTTGCCGCATTCAGGGCAGAATTTTATTCCGTTAGATAACTCAGCACCACATTCACAGCGTTTTACGGTGGATTCGCCGCATTCGGGGCAAAACTTTTGCTTATCGCCCAATGCTGCGCCGCACTTCGCGCAGAGTTTCACCAACATCGTGCCGCATTCACTGCAGAATTTAGCACCGTCTTTGTTGTTGGCCCCACACTTGGGGCATATTGTGCCTTCTGCCTCAACCGCGGTAGGTTTGCCACAGTTAGGGCAAAATTTTGTATTCGGCGCCATTTCGCTATGGCAATGGGAGCATTTCGTTTTTGAAGATGTATCAAGGGATTGCGCCATAGTACCCATCGCTCCGCCCATAGCGTTACCCAATCCAACACCCATAGCTATTCCTATGCCTGCACCCATAAGCGGAGCCGCACCCCCGCCCGGATTTGCAGCCGCGCTCCCCATAGTATCGAAAGAGCGTTCTTGCGTATAGCTGTAACCGATAATGTCCATTTCGGCTTTCTTCGCAAGAGCATCTTTAAGTTTGATAACGGCTGGATCGTCATCCGGAACGCTGATGTCATTTACATAGAAGCTCACCATTTCAATGCCGTATGCTTCGAGTTTGGGTGAAACGTTCGCTTGCAAGCTTTCAGAAAGTTCAAGGATATTTGCGTTAATTTCAAGAATCGGGATCTTTTTCTTCACCAAATACCCGGCGATAGCATCTTTGACCATCGTCAGATAAATGCCTCGAAAGTATTTTACAACATCGTTCGAGTTAAATGACGGAAGCGTTCCGACAAGCTTGGTTAGGAAGACCTTTGAATCGCTTATCTTTATTCCAAACTGCCCAAAGGCGCGTAGCGGCACAAACACGTTATACTTTGGGTCCTGCAGCTGAATGGGTGTAGGCGTTCCCCACTTTATATCTAAAGTGTTAATTTTGTTTACGTACCATACTTCCGCAGAAAAGGGAGATTTGCCTCCGAAAGGCATATTGATGAGCTTGCTAAGTATAGGGATATTGGCGGTTTCTAAGGTGTGACGTCCCGGGCCGAACCAGTCCAAGGCTTGACCGCCTTTGTAAAGAACGGCCTCCTGTGTTTCATTCACGATGAGCTGTGTCCATGTTCCAAGTTCGGCATTTGGATGTTTCCACGCAAACGTATGCGCGCCGCCGTCATATTTGATAACATCAATAAGAGCCATATAACCTTCTCCATATATGTAATATTGGTGATAAGGTGCGGATACTCCGGTAAAATTAGAATATTCGAACGCGGTTTTAAATACTACGCGCCTAGTTGCTTTTTTGATAGCATTTGGGAAATAAGGATAATGCTTCAACGAATAGATTAAGCATACCATGTTTTTCATTGTCCGACAATATGTTTTTCGCTCGAGCTGGGAGTTAAGCTGGCGCTCGGTCGATAGCATGCATTGTTTTTTCACAACGATTGTGGTAAAATAATAAAATATGTAGAAGGGGGGATGCCAATGAAACTGCATATAGCGCCCGCGGCGGCCGAAGCAATTGCCCGGCTTGAGCAGGCGGGTTATAGCGCTTATATTGTCGGTGGCTGTGTACGCGACAGTCTGATGGGGCAGACCCCTTCCGACTGGGATGTGACGACCGACGCCACGCCCGAGCAGGTGCGCGCCGCGCTTGACGGCGTTCGCATCATCGAAACGGGCATTAAGCACGGTACGGTGACGGCGCTGTTCGCCGGTGGTGCGGTGGAAATTACCACCTTCCGCGTGGACGGCGCATATGATGATCACCGTCACCCGTCCAGCGTTTCGTTTACCGATCGTCTGGAAAATGATCTTGCGCGGCGCGATTTCACGATGAACGCCGTCGCCTATAACGAGCGCACCGGACTCGTCGATCCGTTCGGCGGAAGCGAGGACATTCGCACAGGCGTCATTCGCGCCGTTGGCAAGCCTGCCGCGCGCTTTGATGAGGACGCACTGCGCATTTTGCGCGCCCTGCGTTTTTCGGCGGTGCTCGGCTTTGCCATCGAGGATGAAACGGCGACGGCGGTGCACGAAAAACGGCTGCTGCTCAACAATATTTCGAGTGAACGCGTCCGGAACGAGTTTTCCAAGCTGATCTGCGGCAAAAACGCCGAAGAGGTGTTGCTTGACTATTCTGACGTAATTGTCGTTTTTCTGCCCGAAATCGAGCCGTCGATTGGCTTCGATCAGAAAAACTATCATCATATTTACGAC
>MEFT01000069.1 GCA_001725215.1 Clostridium sp. SCN 57-10 | reverse complement strand
GCCCTTTTTATAGTTTTCTGGTTTCAATACGGGTGCGGAGATCCAAAATTTTATCCCGGAGGAGTCCGATCGTCTCCAGAAATGTGGCGTCATCCTGTCCGCTCGGATCACTTAGCCCCCAATCCTCACGGTGCATACAGGGGAGAAACGGACACTGCACATTGCAGCCCATGGTTATTACAATATCAACAGGGGGAATATCGTCCACGAGCTTACTATATTGCGTTCGCTCCATGTCGAGCCCGTAAAGCTGCTTCATAAGCCGCACAGCATCCGGATTGATTTGCGGCTTAGTCTCAGTGCCCGCGGAGTAGCTTTCAAAGACATCTGCGGCAAGGTGTTTACCCAAGGCCTCGGCTATCTGGCTGCGGCAGGAATTATGAACGCATACAAACGCTACTTTTGGCAGCATAAGCAGGTACCGCCCAGCGGCTCATCCTCCGGACAGCGGCGCTCCATCAACACGTTGTCACGCCAAACGCCGAAGCGGTCGCGCCCGACACGCTCGCGATAGCCTACCATGCGGAAGCCGCACGCCTCGTGCAAATGAATGCTGGCAATGTTATCCCGCATGATGCCCGACTGAAGCGTCCAGATGCCTTCTTGCTCGGATGCGGAGATGAGCGCGCGCAAAAGCCGTGCTCCAAGCCCTTTTCGGGCATACGCGGGGCTGATATAAATGCTTACCTCAGCGACGCCGGCATAAACGCACCGGCTGGAGACAGGGGTTAGCGCCGCCCAACCCGCAACATTACCGTCCGCCACGATGATGAGACGGCAGTCTTTTCGATGAGATGCGTCCCACTGCGCATAGCTTGGGCACTCGCTTTGAAAGGTAGCAAGATTGGTATCCATGCCCTGCTGGTAGATCTCCGCCACAAACGGCCAGTCTGCCTCGCGCATGGCGCGTATTTCAATATCCATGATGAAAACCGTCCCTGTGTTCGATTTGCCGGTTGCTGTCGGCGGCTTATGCCTGATGCTTTTTCAAAAGCTCGATGACCTCTTCTTTTTTGAGCTCTTTGCCGTAGGAAACGACCTTTCCATTGACCACCAGAGCGGGCGTAGACATCACGCCGTATGCGGCGATCTGCGCAAAATCCGTCACATGGTCAATCGTGGTATCCATTCCAAGCTCGGCAAGCGCTTCCTTTGTGGCGGCTTCAAGCCGGTTGCATTTTGCACAGCCCGAACCAAGGACCTTAACGGCGGCTCCACCCGTCTTGACTTCCGCCTGCGGCGCACAGCTTCCGCCGCAGCAGCAGGTTTTTTTCTCCGGTTTTTTTGCTCCAAACAAACTCATAACAATAACCTCCTATGATTAAATCAATAAAAATTGAAACGCGTTAAACAGATAGCCGACCAAAATGATGCCGACGGTGCAAATGGCGATAAAAACGCCCAGCAGACGGGGCTTGATGGCCTTGCGCAGCATGATCATAGACGGCAGCGAAAGCGTGGTGACCGCCATCATGAAGCTGAGAATCGTGCCGAGCTGCGCGCCTTTATAGAGCAGTGCCTCGGCCACTGGAATGGTGCCGAAAATGTCTCCGTACATGGGCACGCCGACGAGCGTGGCCAGAATGACGCCAAAGGGATTGTGGCTGCCAAGCACGGCTTCCACCCACCGCTCAGGAATCCAGTTGTGAATGACCGCGCCGATGCCGACGCCGATTAGGATATAAGGAAACACCTTTTTAAAAGTGGAAATGACCTGATCCTTTGCATAGATCATGCGGTCTTTTTTGGTGAGCGTCGGCGATTCAATGTCTACGCTGCTGGCAGTGCGGATAAATTCCTCCACATACGGCTCCATATGCAGCTTTTCGATCAGCGAGCCGCCGAGGATGGCAATCACCAACCCGGTGAGCCCGTAGACCACCGCAACCTTCACGCCGAAAATGCTGACGAGCAGCACAAGACTGCCGAGGTCGACCATCGGAGAGGAGATGAGGAAGGAAAAGGTTACGCCGAGGGGCAGCCCCGCGCCGGTAAAGCCGATAAACAGCGGAATAGACGAACAGGAGCAAAATGGCGTTACCGTTCCAAGCAGAGCCGAAACGGTGTTTGCTCCGATGCCGTGAAATCTCCCCAATATTTTCTTGCTTCTCTCCGGGGGGAAGTAACTTTGAATATACGAAATGACGAAAATTAAAGTACAGAGCAGCACCGCAATTTTGATGACGTCGTAAATGAAGAACTGTACGCTGCCGCCCAGACGGCTCGTGATGTCGATGCCCAGCACGGAAAGCAGGCTGCCGATCAGACGGCTAAGCCACTTCATGCCCAGTATCTCATCTTGAAAAAAGAACCATGCCGATTGTAAGACCTGCAAAAGAGATTCCTCCGTTTCATTGGCTTATGCCGAGAAGTTTTGTGCGGAAGGCATTACGGGCTGCATTTGTCGGGCGTCTGCGCCGCGTAAGGTGTGGTAAGCTCCGTTAAAAGTGCGGCGGCATACCGGCTGCCCGTTTCGCTCAAGCGATAGTGTGTCCATTTCCCTTCCTGTCTGCTTTCCACGATGCCCGATTCGCATAAAATCTTCATGTGATAGGACAATGTGGATTGCCCAACGTCTAACCGGTCGATCAAAACGCAGGCACACCGTTCTCCGCTGCGCAGCAGCTCCAAAATGGCCAGGCGCTTTTCGTCGCAAAGCGCTTTGAACACCCTGGCGTTCTTTGCGTGGATCGGTTCCAAGCTCTATCACCTCAAATCGAATTATTTTGATATATTAAGTATATGCTTCAAATCGAATTCTGTCAATCTGAATCTTCGATATTTAGTGCGAAAAAAGACGTTTAATGAAATATTGAAAAAACTAATATATGCTACTATAAAGATTGGAAATAACGATTTTACTGCGCGCATAAACCGTGATACAATAGCGCCGAAAAAGATCATAAAGGAGATAGAATCATGCATATTGCAAAAGAAATCAGCGTTGCGAAGGTGAAGAAGGATGCCGAGGAGCTGTTCCGCGGCGGATTTTTTTGTTCGGAGGCGGTTGTTTCTTCCATCCGCACCAACTTTGAGCTCGATATTCCGGAGGAAGTTGTTGCCATGGCTTCCGGCTTCCCCATCGGCATCGGCCGTTCCAAGTGCCTGTGCGGCGCGGTGTCGGGCGGCGTGATGGCGCTGGGCATTTTCTTCGGCCGCACCAAGCAGAAAGATCCCAAGGTGGAGAAGAATCTTGAGGTGGCGAAAGAGCTGCACGACTATTTTAAAGAGGCTAACGGGAAGAACGCGCTTTGCTGCCGCATCCTGACCAAGGAGTTTGACATGGGCGCGGGCGAGCATAAAGAGCAGTGCATCTGGCTCACCGGCCTTGTGGCGGAAAAGGTGGCGCAGATCGTCATTCGCGAATACGGCCTCGTTAATACCGACGAAGCGGCGGTATAATCAAATGAGCACGCTAATCAAAAAAGTGCCGGTTCCGCTTTCGGGCGTCATGCTCGGCTGCGCCGCGCTCGGCAATCTGCTGCAAAGCTATTCGCCGGTGGTGCGCTATGTGTTCGGCGGTATTTCGGCCGTGCTGCTTCTGCTGCTCGTGCTCAAGATTGCCCTCTATCCCGGGGCGGTGCGCGACGATCTCAAAAACCCCATCATGATGGGCGTTGCGGCAACGTTCCCGATGGGCATCATGCTGCTTTCTGTCTATGCCAAGCCGTTTCTGGGCAAGGCGGCGTTTTTTCTGTGGCTTTTCGCGGTGGCGCTGCACGCGGTGCTTATCGTCGCGTTTACGCTGCGCTTTATGAGAAAGCCCGAAATGCCCAAGGTCTTTGCGAGCTACTTCGTCGTTTATGTCGGCATCGCCGCAGCAGGCATCACGGCGCCTGCGTATCAGATGGCCGTGCTCGGCACCGCCGTATTTTGGTTTGGATTTTTGTGCCTGCTCGGTCTGCTAGGCCTGGTCGGCTTCCGCTATGTGAAATACCCCAAGGTGCCGGAGCCTGCGCAGCCTGTGTTCTGCATTTTTGCCGCGCCCGCAAGCCTTTGCCTTGCGGCTTATCTGCAGTCGGTGCAGGTCAAGCATATGGGGATGGTCGTCTTTTTGGCGATCGTCGCATCGGCGCTCTATGTGATGAGCCTTATCAAGCTCGTTTCGCTTCTAAAATTGCCGTTTTATCCGAGTAAGGCGTCGTTCACCTTCCCGTTTGTCATCAGTGCCATCGCGCTTAGGCAGACGGCTGGGTATTTCGCGGCGGCAGGAACGCCCGTGCCGCTGCTTTCGACCGCCGCGACGGTCGAAACGGTTATTGCCACGCTTCTTGTGTGCTACACGCTTGTGTGCTTTGCCATTTTCCTGCTCAAGCCGCAGAAGACGGCTGCGCCCACAAAATAACACACGCATTCCCTCACCAAAAAGCGGACTCCGAAATCATCGGAGCCCGCTTTTTGTAACGCTGCTCGGTGGTTGACGGGATGCGCGCGATGTGGCATACTAAATGCAGTATGTCGAATGCTGACGGTGGGGGAAACGTCTGTGGAAGCAACCAAACAGCGCTATCTGTATCTCGATCTCGTTAAGATCGCCGCCTGCTTTATGGTGATCGTCAATCACTCCAACAGTTCCGTTTTTCTGGGCATCTCGCCGTCGCCCACATGGTTTGTGTCGGTCGCCGTCTTTTTTCTGTCTAAGCCTGCAGTGCCGCTTTTTCTGATGGCGTCGGGCGCAGTGCTGCTGGGGCGAGAAGAGCATATTTCGGCGGCGCTCAAACGTGCGGCGCGTATTCTGGCAGTGCTGTATATCAGCTCGGCGTTTTACTTTTACCTCACCGCGCCACTACCTAAGCTGTCGCTCGTAAACCTCAAAAGCTTTCTCATTACAACGCTGCACACGCCAGCGACCAACGCGCTGTGGTATCTTTACCTTTACCTTGGGCTTCTGCTCATGCTGCCGCTGCTCAACCGGCTGGTTAAGGTGCTCACACCGCGCGATTATGTGTACATTGCGGTGCTGGGCATCGGCATACGCGGCAGTGTGCCCATCGTCAAACACTATTTCCCCAACCTGTTTCTCAGCTCGTATTTTCTTACGCCGCTGTTCACAGCGTATCTTGCGTTTTTTCTCTGCGGTTATTGGCTGCATAAGCGCGGGACCCCGAGCGGGCGCACGACGGCAAAGACTGCTGCGCTTTGTGCCGCGCTCGTGCTGCTTTGCGTCGCGGCAACCTATGCGGAATGCCGCAAGGTGGGGCAGGAATATCTGTTTCTCGACAATACCGCATATCTGCCCATCGCACTGTGTGCCATCGGCTTTTTTGTGATCATACAGTATCTTGCGCCTCGTCTGCGCGTGCCCGACCGCGCGGCGCGCGTCATCGCTGCCGTTGGGCAATGCACGTTCGGTATTTACATTATGTCCGACTATGCGCTCATGCACTTTATGCCTGTGCGGGTGGCGCTCACGTCGGTGTTTCATCCGCTTGTCGCTGTATTCATCTACCAGCTGTTTGTGTTTGCGCTCGGGCTGGTATTTACCTATCTGCTGAGGCTCATTCCGTTTATGCGCAAGTTGCTGTAACAAAACAGGCTTTGAAGGAAACCCCCTTCAAAGCCTGTTTGCTTTATTCGATGTACCAGGTAAAGGCCACGGTGTCGGACAGCGTCACGTCATCGGGCGTAAACACGAGGTTGGCTGCACGCGGCGCGTGCTTCAGCGTGCGCGCCACGTCGGTCGGCGCGTAGACGGCGTCGTCGCTCCAAGTATGTTCAATGGCGCACAGAGCGCCGAGGCGCACGCCAGATGCCTGCGCCAGTAGCTCGGCCTTGCGCCGCGCGTTGCGCGCAGCGCAGCTCAGCACCTCGTCTTTCAGCGCGTCCGCGTCGCGCACCGTGAAGCGGATGGTCACCGCAGGCGCCGAGCCGCTCGCCGAAAGGGCAGCAAGAACGGTGCTCAGGCACGCCATGTCCATCGGAAGAGAAATGCGCAGCTCATGCGCACAGCGGTAACCGCAAAAGCGGCTGACATAGCTGCCGCGCTCGTCCGGCTCCGATTCATATTCGGTGGTTACATGAAAGGCGGTGGTTTTAAGGGCGTCATCCGCCACACAGCACGAAGCCAACGCGCGGCGCACACCCTCTTGCTGTGCCGCCGCGAGAGACATGGCCTCTTCATATTGCACGTGTCGCGCGTCAAGCGCAAGCAAAAGGTGGATTTCGTCGGGCGCGGCCGAGGCGCGGCCCGTGCCGCGCACGGTAATCAATCGTTCGGACATGGTGTTTACCTCCCGGCGGCAGACTGATGCCCCGCCGTCAACCGACAAAGCGGGAGCTGCCGCATTACTTTGGGGTATTATAGCACACCGCGCGGCGTGGGCACAAGTGCACCCGACGGGCGCTTGTATTGATTCTTCTTGCATTATCATGCGATGCGCTATAAAATGAAGCCAAACAAACATGCAAATGAAAACCGCTGAGACTTCTTGACGGTTTCGCTCTTTTCAGAGGTGATAACATGGAATTCAGAATAGCCGCAGCAGAGGATGTTGATGCGCTTACGCAAAACAGAATGGATTTCGTTGCCGAGATACGTCCGCCAGACGACCCGGAGAGCTTTCGCCGCGTGACGCACGCCTATCTTAAAGAGCATCTGAACGACGGAACGCTGGTCGCTTATTTATATGTGGAGGACGGCGCCATTCTGTCCTCCTGCATGCTGTGCATCAGTCAGGTGATGCCCATGCGCAGCGCGCCCAACGGTAAGATCGGGCTGCTGATCAACGTATATACCGCGCCGTCTCACCGCAGGCGCGGCCTTGCGCGGTCGCTGGTCGGCATGATGCTCGACCACGCGCGGGAGCTGGGGCTCACCAAGGTCGAGCTTGAGGCTACGGAGGATGGCTACCCGGTTTACCGCTCGCTCGGTTTCACCGTGAGCGAGCGCCATATGGAACGTCGGCTGTAACGCGCCGCCAAACGGAGGAGAGCATATGACGAATGACACGCAGACACCCGAGCAGCTGCTCGCACTGCTGGGTGAGCCGCTCTTTGCGGTTTGGAACGCGCTGTGCGCGCGTATTGAGGCACTATACGATATGGATTGTCTGCTCGATCACGGCGGCAAATCGTGGACGTTTGAGCGGAAGTATCGCCGCGGCGGCAAAACACTGTGCGCGCTCTATGCGCGAGAGGGCACGCTTGGCATGCTTGTCATTTTCGGAAAAACGGAGCGCGAAGCGTTTGAAGTACAGCGCGCCGCATTTTCTGCGGCGGTGCAAACCGCTTACGACGAGGCGACGACGTATCATGATGGCAAATGGGTTATGTTTCGTCCGGCCGACACACTGGAGGTTGACGAGCTGGCGGCGTTGCTGCGCATCAAGCGCAAGCCGAACCGCAAACAGGCATAAAGCCAGAGCAATAAATCAAAGCGCGCCCCGCCGGGTTTTGAGCCGGTGCGGGGCGCGTCTGTTATGCTTCGTCTGAGCCTTTTCCCGGTGTGTCGGACATGTCTGCCTTGGGGCGTATTTCGTCACGCGCTATGCGCAGCAGGCCGGTTTTGCTCTGACAGCGCACCAGTGCGTAGGCAAGTCGGGGTGAAAACGGCTTCGGGTAAAAGGCCATATGGCGGGGAAACCAATGCGTCGGTGCGTATTTCTCTTTGGCATGGTGCAGATTTTGAAAGCCGAAGTTGTTATTCAGGTTTTCATAAATATAAGTAAACAGTTTTTCGGTCAGCGTCGCGCGATCGGCCTCCGCGACGTTGTACAGCGTCGCAAGCCCCATGCTGCCCCACTGGATGCCCTCGTCCCGCATTTTCATCCATGCCTCGTAGATAATTTTCTCCAAAACGCCCTGCGGCGCACCGCTGCGGCGTCGCGTTACGTCGGCGAGATAGCCGTCTAGATAGGGCAGAAACACCACAAAGCCAAGCATCGTACCCGCCAAGTCACACGCGTAGAAATACCGTCGGTCGAGCGGGTCGTTAAGCCCTGTGCCGCCCACCATAAACTGAAGCATTTCGCCGCCCTTCGACTTGAGCCATTCGGCGGAAATGTCTTCGATTTGTCGCTCGAGTCGCGCGTCGCGTCCCTCGGCGGGCTTGTACTCACATACCGCAATACCCGCCTTCGTTGCGTGGTTGATGGCGGCGCGCACCTTGGCAACCTTGCCACCCTGCAGATTGTAATCGGCAAGGTGGAAACAGGTTTCCTCACCCAGCTTGGCCATGCCGAAGCCGAGGCTCAGATAATCGGCGCGGAAGCAGTCAGTCACGCTGAGCAGCATCAAACGGTAGGCATTTTTCGTGCAATAGGCCAAAAGCTCGGTGAGAAACCCGCGCCCGTCTTCCGGGCTGCAGATCGGGTCACCGCAGACAACGAAAACGTCGCTGACAACCGTATAAGCGCACACGCCCTCGACCGTAGAAGAAAAAAAGTATTTCTTATCGTTTTCGAGCGCGAGGTAAGAGAGCGAATTTTGCCCGTATCGGCGCAGTAAGGCGCGCACGCGCTCGCGGTCATGCCTGGTGGCAAGCGGTGCGTAAACGAGCGGCTTGAGCAGCAGCGCCACCGACGCGAAAATGCACACCCAGTTGATCGAGATGAGCACTCCGGCATAAAGCTCGGCGATGCGCCCCGTTGTCTGCATCACGTCGGTGTCCATCAGTACGAGCAGCTGCACAGAGCGTGTAAGCGCGTCGCCTACGTCGTGTACGTTGTGCAGACTGCCGCGCATGGCGTAAATGCCGACCGTAGCGTTGAGCAGCAGCAGAATGATCGAAGCAGCGACAAACCGCAGCGCCGCTTTCACGGTAAGCGGATCGCTTTTGCGTGTGAAGTCCTCATGTGATATGCACAGTACGACGAGCACGAACAGCTCAAGCAGCATGACGGGTACAGTAAGGCTGTGATAGCGCACCGCCTGAATCGCAATGGTCATCGTGAGCGCGGCCACTTCGGCGACCCAAGCGAGCCGCACACGGCGATAAAGCCGGTGTGCGAGCAGCAGCATAAGCGCGCCAAGCACAAAGGAGAACAGATGGTGCAGCGCGGCGTCCTGCGGGTGAATGAATGACGTGTAAAAATGCACAAATCGCTGCATAGACTTTAAGGGCAGTGCGGCGACCAAATTTTTCACACCGACCAGAACGAGCAAGATAATCGCGAAATTCTGTATGGCTTTTTTGCGCTTCAAAGCAACGCCCCCCCTTTTTTTGTGACGGCGCGAATCAAATGCGAAGCAAAAGCTCGGCGGCCGAGAAGTAGAGGACGAGCGAAATCGCGTCTACAATGGTCGTGATGAGCGGCGCCGCCATAATGGCTGGGTCGATGTGCAGCGACTTCGCCACGATGGGAAGCAGGCCGCCCACCGCCTTGGCGACGACGACGGTGGCAAACAGCGCGAACGCGACGGTAAGCGCAAGCATGGTGTTGCCCGGATAAACAAGGATGAGGCGTAAGAAGTTGACGGCGCTGAGCACAATGCCGACGAGCACGCTGACGCGCAGCTCCTTCCAGAACACGCGCATAAAATCGCTCGAGCGGATTTCGCCGATCGTCATGCCGCGGATGACGAGCGTGCTGCTCTGGCTGCCTGCGTTGCCGCCCGTGTCGGTCAGCATGGGGATAAAGGTGACGAGCAGCGGCATCGCCGCAAACGCGGCTTCATACCGCCCCAGAATGCTGCCCGTGATCATGCCCGAAATCATGAGCACAAGCAGCCAGATGATGCGGTTTTTTGCAAGCTCAAACACACTTGCCTTAAGGTAAGGATGCTCGGAGGGCGTCATGGCGGCCATTTTCTCGAAGTCCTCGGTGGCCTCCTCCTGCATGACGTCCATCACATCGTCAATCGTCACAATGCCGACCAGACGGCCCTCCGAATCGACGACGGGCATGACGAGCAGGCCGTATTTCATCATCTGCTGCGAGACAAGCTCGCGGTCTTCCGCCGTTGTTACGGTGATGAGATTGGTTTCCATCAGCTCTGAAATCAGGCAGTCGTCAGAAGCGAGCAGCAGATCCTTCACGGTGACTACGCCCTCCAGCACGCGGCTGTTGTCCATGACATAGCAGGTGTAAATCTGCTCGCTCTGCTCGCCGATGCGGCGGATACGCGTGATGGCCTGGCTGACCGTCATGTTCTGCCGCAGGTCGATGAACTCTGCCGTCATAATGCTGCCCGCCGAGTTTTCGGGGTACTGCAAAAATTCGTTGATCAGGCTACGCGTGTCGGCCGTCGCCATTTTGAGTACGCGCTTGACCATGTTGGCGGGCAGCTCCTCAAGCGCGTCGACCATATCGTCGACATACATGTCTTCGATGATCTCGTGTAGCTGCTGGTCGCCAAGCGCGGCGATGACAACCTCCTGCGTCTCACTTTCAAGGTTGGCGAAAACCTCGGCTGCCTGCTCCTTATGCAGCAGGCGGAAGGCGCGAACGGCCTGCTCCGGCGTCAACATTTCGAGAAAGGCGGCGATGTCTACCTCGTTTTCGTTGATGAGCGCAGCGCGCAGCGCGGCATAGTCCTTGTGCTCCAAAAGCTCCTGCAGCAAATCAAAATTGTTTTCCATGTTGAAATACCTCCCTGCAATGTGAGATTGTTCGGGTTTGGTATCGTCAAGACAGAATGTTTCCGCACAAATGCAAAAACACCGCAAACCGATGCCGAATGGCATAGCGGTTTTGCGGCGTTCCAAAGGCAAAGGGAGGCTTGCGCGCAGCCTGCTAAAGCCGCAGGGCAAAGCGGAGCCCGTTGCATAAAGGAACGTCACTGTCTGTGTTGATACTTTGACCGCAAATGTCCACTTTGCTTCCTCCCGTTCATGTTGTAGATTGACAGGTTTTGATAGTCCTGTATTACTAGTGTATCACATCTGCAGCATCGGTTCAATCACTTTTGCAACAAATAAACCGATGAAAGTGCGCTTATTCGGGGCACAACCCCCAATTTTGCGTGTTTTTTATCCGCTGCGGCGTGCGCGCCGCAGGATAGGCGTTTACGCATCTATTTCAAACGAATGTTCTTTTTTGCTTTTCATCGGCGGCTTTTTTTGGTATACTAAAATTGGGCGTGCGCCCGGACAGGAGGCTTCCATGCACGATACGCAAGCGAAAAGCATTCTCTCGCCGCGCAACGGCATGAACATCTATCGCGGCTGCACCCACGGGTGCATTTACTGCGACTCGCGCAGCCTCTGCTATCAGATGAAACATGATTTTGAAGACGTTGCTATCAAGCGCAACGCCCCTGAGCTGCTGGAAGACGCATTGCGGCGCAAACGTGAGCGCTGTATGATCGGCACGGGTGCGATGTCAGACCCGTATATGCCCATCGAGGAATCGGAACGCCTCATGCGTCGATGCCTTGAAATCATCGACCGCCGCGGCTTCGGCGCGACGGTGCAAACGAAATCCGACCTGGTATTGCGCGACGTTGACCTGCTGCAAAGCATCAACCAAAAGGCGAAAGCCGTCGTGCAGATCACGCTGACCACGGCGGACGAAGCGCTGTGTCGCGTCGTCGAGCCTAATGTATGCACCACGGCGCGCCGCGTAGAGGTGCTGCACGCGCTGCGCCGCGCGGGCATTCCCACCGTGGTGTGGCTCTGCCCGCTGCTGCCCTTTCTCAACGACACGGAGGAAGACCTGCGGGGAATTTTAGACGCCTGCTTTGCGG
>MEFT01000068.1 GCA_001725215.1 Clostridium sp. SCN 57-10 | reverse complement strand
AGCAAAACCCGTTCTCATCGCGGAGGACTCGATGATGCTTTCCAAGATCATCATCGAGTGCCTGCACAGTGCGGGCTATACCAACACGATTAAAACATCGGACGGCGAAGAAGCGTGGAAGTTCCTCTGTGAGGTCAAGGAAACGGGCGAAACGGTAACCGATCATGTTTCGTGCATCATTTCCGACATTGAAATGCCACGCATGGACGGGCACCGTCTGACCAAGCTTGTCAAAACCGACCCTGTGCTGCGCACCATTCCGCTTGTGCTGTTTTCCTCGTTGATCAGCAAGGAAATGCGTATTAAGGGAGAGCAGTTGGGCGCGGACGAGCAGGTGTCCAAGCCGGAGATCGCGCGCCTTGTCGGGGTGGTAGACCAGCTGACCGAGCGGTAATACATCAAAACAGGCTGCCCACGGATGTGGGCAGCCTTGCGTTTTTTGATGGGTGTATGCTATGATGAGGCTGTATTTGCGTTTGAAAGGGGAACCCATATGAAGCCGCTCTTTACCACCGCGCGCTGTGCCGTTTGGCCCATGCGGGCCGACGATGTTGACGCGCTGCTGCCTCTGCTGACCGATACGCGGGTAAGAGCCTATCTCGGCGGGCCTTGCACGGCCGTGCAGGCATATCAAAAGCTGAACCGCTGGCTAAACGCGCAGGATGCGTTGCATTGGGTTGTAAGGGAAACGTCCACCGATGCCGTGCTTGGGCTGCTTTCCGTCTCGCCCCACCATGACCCGCGTGATATGGAGCTTTCCTATCAGTTTTTGCCCGCCTATTGGGGGCACGGCTATGCCGCCGAAGCATTGCGCGCCGCGCTTGCGTATATCGAAGAAACGATGCCGCTTAAGCGGATCGTATCCGAAACGCAGGAGAAAAACATTGCCTCGTGCCGTCTGCTTGAAAAACTGGGCTATCAGCTTGCGTCGACATGCGAGCGCTTCGGAGAGACGCAGCGTATCTATATTGATTGCTTTCAAAAAGGAGAATGATATGACGAATCAAGACGTTCTGCGCATCGCTCTGCGGCAATCGGCGATCGACAGCGGTTGCAGCTCGGAAGACTTTCTGTCGGACGCAAACAAGGTCGTGCTGTCCGTCAATGACCCGCAAGCAAGAAGATATCTCAAGCTGCCGTTTTTCTGCGACTTGACGTCATACGGCAGCAACATCGTCGCCTCTGTTTCGGCCGAGGTTGCGGACGATGTCGAGCGGTACATAGGCAGCTTTCCGGCGGAGTATTGCTTTGAAACACCGAGTGTCTATGTGCTCAACGATATTCTGCGGCCGCACGGTATGCGCGTCTGCTTCATGGCAGAGTATTTCCTGCCCGACGTCGAGACCCTGCGCCCGCTCGACTGCCCTTATGAGATGCGTTTGCTGGAGCCAGCCGATTTTGCCGACTGTTATGTGCCGCAGTGGTCAAACGCGCTGTGCGCCGACCGAAAGCACCTGGATGTGCTCGCCGTCGGCGCGTTTGACGGCGACCGCCTTATCGGCCTTGCCGGCTGCTCGGCAGACTGCGACACCATGTGGCAGATCGGCGTGGACGTGCTGCCCGGTTACCGCCGCGCGGGCGTTGCATCGGCCGTCACCAGTCGGCTTGCCGCAGAGGTCTTACGGCGCGGCATCGTGCCGTTTTATTGCTGCGCGTGGGCAAACGTCAAGTCGGTGCGCAACGCGCTGAGAAGCGGCTTCCGCCCCACGTGGATGCAGATGACGGCAAAGAGCGACGAAATGATCGACGGGATGATCTGCGCGGCACAGCGCTGACGCGCTACGCCTGTGAAGGCTCGGCGCGCAGCACGCGCTCGACCGCGCCGGTAAACTGCCGCCACTGCGTTTCGCGCTCGCTTAAGCGCTTCTCGCCCGCGCCCGTCAGTGTGTAATAGCGCCGCGTTTTGCCCGCTGGCGTCTGCTTCTCATAAGAGCGCAGCGCGCCGTCTTTTTCAAGCGCATGCAAAATGGGGTAGAGCGTGCCCTCGCGCAGCTCAAAGATATGCTCGGAGCGCAGCGCGAGGTCGGTAATCATTTGATAGCCGTATTTGTCGCCGTCACGCAGCAGCGACAGGATAAGCAGCGGCGTCGTGCCCGATAGCAGGCTTTTATCAATTTTCATCGGATGCCTCCATTTCTCCTGTGCTCGGAATGTAAACGAGCACGTTGCCGTCTTTGTCATAAGCGGTCACGCCGAAATAGTTACGTGTCAAATCGTTATACAAATCAAAATCATGCTCGTAGGAATGGCCGCGCGGCGGCGTGATATCAAGTTCGAATAGAAATACGCCGTTTTCCGCCTCGCTCATACAATAAGTACCCAATAAGCGCGGGTATTCGTAATGGCGCAGCTCGACGCTTGCCACATCGTCTCGCGTGGTGACGACGGCGCAGACGCCGCGCGTAAACTCTGCTCTTGCGGACGTGCTTTCGCGGTTTGCCGCATAAAGCGGCGCGATTCCCACCCCATCATATAGGGTGATGCGCCGTACCGTGTCGTGCTGTGTGAAGTAAACGGTGTTGCCCTTGCGTGTCACCATTGTGCGCAGCGCGCCGATGTCGTCGCCCCATCGCACGAGATAAAGCCGCTCGCCGGCATCGCTCCACTCGCTGTCCTCCGGCTTGATCTGATAAATAACTTCTGCATTTTGAGCCAGATTACGGCGCAAAATGCTGTTTAGCTTGTGCTCCTGTGAGAAATATAGCTCGTTGTGCCTTGCGAAGCCCCATAGCAGCAGCGCGGCGCAGATGGCCAGCAGCTGCACAAGCGCACGCAGGCGATAGCGCGGGCGGCCGTTTTTGCGTTTCATGGCGTCACCTCCAGCGGTACTTCAAGCGCAAAGATCTGACCGAAGCCGTCATAACGGAATGTGATAACCGTTGCGTTTCGGTCTACTTCGGAAACCCACAGCTCGGCGTGGGAGGAAAAGAGCCCGCGGTGCGCTAGATTGCCCGCCGTTTCGGGCTTGGGAAAGCCGTTATCATAGTTGCGCCAAAGGTATGTGTTACCGAGATCGTCGGTCGCGTAGACATAACGATAGAACATTGACGAAGCAAGCCACGGGTTCGCACTGCTCATACGCAGCACAAAGGAAATTTGACGCTCACCTCCGTCTTTTGTCTGCCACAGGCGCAGTCGCGGTACGGAGACGGTGTAGCCGCAGACGCGTGCGCGTGCCGTCGGGCGCAGGTCGGCGAGTATGTCAACGTTGTCGGCGTTTAACTGGCTGATATATGGTTCGGGGTCATATGTATCGAGCCAGCCGCTGCGCAGCAGACCGCCGAACACAACGGCAAACAGAAGATAAAGCGCTGCTAAAAACGCGGGCACGCGCGTGTACTTCCATAAAAAGCCCCAAAATGGGCGGTAGAGCCGAGCCAAGTGCTCGGCGACCTCTTCGGCATCCCCCATTGCTTCCACAGCGCGCGCCTCGGCCTCTTTTCCGTCCATACCCGCCGCCACACGCTCATCTATTGCGTCGTGCATATGTGCCATCAACTCGCCGTAGACGCGCGCGCGATCAGGGGAGAAGCGTATACGGCGCGTCGCCGCATCGACCCAGCGCCACGCCATGCAGTTAGTGGAGTATTTCATTGGTTCCCTCCCATGCCGTCATGCATACCTAGATCATCTTGGTATCAGTATACATAGATGATCTAGGTATGTCAAGCGGCGCGAAACTTTTTCATCATCTATTGACAAATAAGCGCGGACATGCTATTATAATATTCGCGCTGTGGTAGAGCTCGCTCGAGTTTCACCGTATGTGGCCGTGTAGTTCAGTTGGTTAGAACGCTAGCCTGTCACGCTAGAGGTCGACGGTTCGAGCCCGTTCACGGTCGCCAGCATGCTGTTATAGCTCAGTTGGCAGAGCACGTCATTGGTAATGACGAGGTCGGCAGTTCGAATCTGCCTAACAGCTCCAAGAGAATCCCCAAAGCCGCAAGGCTTTTGGGGATTTTTCTTTTTATCCGCAGAGCGCGTTAGCATAGGGAGTGCGTAGAGCAAAGAAAAGCGCTTAAGCGGCCGTTCAGCGGTACAGTAGGGTTGTTAAGACGACGACTGAAAGGAGAGGTGGCAAGTGAGCGGCCATCACCTTAATATTTTAGTGAGTGCAATCAAACCGTAATGAAACCCTGCTGTCTTATGAAGTTTCATTTGACATATCCAATAACGTGTGGTATACTATTTAAGTATTATAAGTGTCACACTGTCTCACATGTTTTGTAAGTCATTGATTCATTTGATGATTTACAAAACATGTGTTTTTTTGTGCAATTTTGAATGCAAATAATTGATTGGAGGTACTAGTTATAAATAACGGTACAGTAAAATGGTTCAATTCCGAAAAGGGTTTCGGTATGATCGGCAACAATGATGGCGGCGAAGATGTTTTTGTGCATTTTTCTGCGATTCAAGGAGAAGGCTTCAGGTCCCTTAACGAAGGCGATAGGGTTTCCTTTGAGACAGAGCGCGATCCAAGGAACAGCAGCAAACTACGTGCTAGCAATGTCCGCGTAGTGAAATAACGTAAAATACACGGTGGCCAATGCCGGTAGGGTTGGCTGCTTTTAACGTAAAGACCAGTTTAAATTATTTAGTAGAAACGGAGAATGTTATTATTACTAACTTTGAAAAATTCAACCTGACGTCCGAGCTTATGAGTGCCCTTTCAGATATGAGCTTCCAAAATCCCTCCCCTGTTCAAGATGCGGCCATTGACTCGATTATGGGCGGCAACGATGTACTTGTGCAGGCGCCCACAGGCACGGGAAAGACAGCCGCGTTTGCCATCCCGCTTGTGGAGAAAATTTGTCCGCAAGACAGCCGCATTCAGGCCGTCATTCTTTGCCCCACCCGTGAGCTTGCATTACAGACTACCGGCGTTTTACAACAGCTCAGCAAGCATAAGCCGGCAATACGCACACTTGCACTATATGGTGGCGAACCGATTTGGCGGCAGATTGGCGAACTCAAGCGCAGACCGCAAATTATCGTAGCGACGCCCGGTCGCTTGCTTGATCATATCAACCGGCAGACAATGCGTTTAAGCCATGTGCAATGTGTGGTGCTGGACGAGGCAGATCGTATGCTGGATATGGGTTTTCGGGAAGACATCAGCACGATCTTGGATGGCATGCCCGCCGGTCGGCAGACCATTCTGTTCTCAGCTACACTTTCCGCAGGAATCAAGAAAATCGCGGCAGAGTATCAGAGCAACGCCCATCACATTTCGATTGCACAAGACAAGACGGCTGTGGAGCGCGTTCAGCAATTCTATTCAGAAATTCGCAGCAGTCAAAAAACGCCTGCGCTCCTTCAATTGCTGAAGGAAAAGCAATTCGGACTTTCGCTGATATTTGTCGCGACGAAGGCTATGGCAGACACGCTCGCCCAACAGCTAACGACGGAGGGACACCCTGCGGATGCGTTACATGGCGGCTTGCAGCAAAGCCAACGCGACAAGGTCATGCAGCGATATCGCACGGGGAAAACAAATATTTTGGTCGCAACTGACGTAGCGGCCCGAGGCATTGATGTTGACGGGATTAATGCCGTGATCAACTATGATATCCCCGGGGATTCAGACAGCTACGTCCACCGGATTGGGCGCACAGGCAGAGCAAACGGCAGTGGTGTTGCGTATACCTTTATCTATTCAAGGGAACGCGGTAAGCTCCGGGATATCATAACGGGAGCAAAGGCAACCATTTTGCCGGCACAGCTTGAATCAGGGTTATTCCTGTCTCCCGTTCTGTCCAATGGGGGGAGAGTGTTTAGCGGCAAGCCCTATGGGCGCTCTCGTTCAGGTAATGGCTCATACGGACACAGACGTTCTTACAATAGGGCTGGAGCCTAATTTACCGAAATCGTTTTGAATGCGCGTGGTACAGCAAACAGAACCTCTGTCTCACATTGGTGAGACAGAGGTTCTGTTTTAGTATTAAGATATATCCCGCTTGTAAGCACCGCAGGTCATTTGCATGACATCGGTAAACTGCAGACCTTTAGCCATAGCAATTTCTGAAAACAGCCGATTTTGTGATGCCAGCAACATCGCTTTATCGGAGATGCACAGTGCAGCCGTTGTTCTCTGGACGAGGAGCACTTTGATCAGCTTGGCAAGCTCCATCAAATCGAGACCTCTTGCCGCTGTCAGATTAGCCTTTTTTCTTTGCAGTAAATTTCTATCCCATGTGACGGTTACATCAGCAAAATAATTTATAATTTCGTCAGCCTCTGCAGATGAGATGATAGCCCGCAGGCCAAATTCCGTTGCATTTTCGACCGGAATTAGAATGGTCGTTTTGGGGTCGCTTTCCGGAGTTAGCACAAAGTACTGCTTTTCTATGCCGTCGTATGTACGGTCAGTAAGTGCGGTAACTGTGCATCCGCCATACTGTGGATGCGAAATCTGGGCTCCTGTTTTATAAATGTCCGTATGCCCCTTTCAGATTGTAGCTATTAGCCAACTTTCATATAGATTTAGTATATCATATTTATTTGGAAAATACAAATTATTTCAAAGGTGGTATATATAAGGCGTCTGGCATGTCCGCGGAGGTGGCTGGTGCTGACATGGGGATAAGCAAAAAGAGTGCAATGAAGATGCAGACTTGCGCGCTCTTCGGAAACCAAAGATAAGCGGGGAGCTGTAGGACTTTATTGAGGGCAGGACGCCTTATTTTATGGCAGTGGGTGTTCTTCGCTTTAAGTCCACACATTGTTCTGCCGTTAAGGGCTGTGTTTATTCGAGAGTGGCTCATGAAGGCTTAGGAGAGAGGTGGGGAGTGTTGGCTTTTAGAAACCTACACAAAACCAACACCGCTATGCCAAAAGAGCATGAATTAAAGCTAAGCGCTATACATCAAACTGCGACAAGCGAGGCCGTTAATCCCTTTAAATTCAATGGATAGATGAATAAAGATCAGAGCACAACAAACTAAAACAAGTCGTCTATAATTGGTAATAACGAGGTCGGCAGTTCGAATCTGCCTAACAGCTCATAAAAGAAGAACCCCGCGAGCAGATGCTCGCGGGGTTCTTCTTTTATGATGTATTGCAGGCATTTTAAGCTCCCCCTTAAATGGCAAACTTTTTCTTTACAATCCGGCGAACAATGTGGTATACTAAATCAAACAAATGTTCGGATTTGGAGGCCGCTATGGATGTATTGGAAAAACTGACGATTCTGACTGACGCCGCCAAATACGATGTGGCCTGCACCTCGAGCGGCGTCGACCGAACGAGCGTAGGCGGTGTGGGCAGCACCGTCGGCTGCGGTATCTGTCACAGCTTTGCCGCTGACGGACGTTGCATTTCGCTGCTCAAGGTGCTGCAAAGCAACGCCTGTGCTTATGACTGCGCCTATTGCGTCAACCGCCGCAGCAGTGACGGCCCGCGCGCCACGTTCACCCCGCGTGAGCTGGCCGAGCTGACGATAGAATTATATCGAGGGACTTTTTCTCTCGTCCGCAGTGGTGGGTAATCCGGATTATACCTGCGAGCTGATGATCGACACGGTGCGCCTTTTGCGCGAGGAATACCGCTTTGCGGGATATATTCACGCAAAGGCCATTCCGGGCGCGGACGACAAGCTGATTTACCGTCTCGGCTTGCTCGTCGACCGTATGAGCATCAACATCGAGCTGCCGTCTCAAAAAAGCCTTGCGCTGCTTGCACCCGACAAGAGCAAGACCGATATTTTAAAGCCGATGGCCTTTGTGCGCGACGGCATTGCGGAAAGCCGCACCGATGTGGTCAAGTACCGCGGCGCGCCGCGCTTTGCTCCCGCGGGTCAGAGCACGCAGATGATCGTCGGCGCGTCGCCCGAAAGCGACCTGCAGATTCTGCGGCTGTCCGACGCGCTGTATAAGAAATACAGCCTCAAGCGCGTGTTCTTTTCGGCCTATATGCCGGTGGTCGGCCGCTTTTCACCGGCCGATCAGATCCGGTTGACCGCCCCGCCGCCCACGCGCACCCGCTCCGCCAGC
>MEFT01000067.1 GCA_001725215.1 Clostridium sp. SCN 57-10 | reverse complement strand
GGTTTCCGAGCAACAGGACGCACCGGCGCTGCCTGTCGTCCACCCGGACAGAAATGCGGAGCCGCTGCTTTCGGTACGTGATCTGACGGTTAACTTTAAGCTGGGGCGGCAGCAGTTTACCGCCGTCAAAGAAGCCAGTTTCGATATTTACCCCGGTGAGACCTTCTCGCTGGTCGGTGAATCGGGCAGCGGAAAGACGACGATCGGCAAGGCGATCATGAAGATCTGCCATACGGACAGCGGTGAGATTCTGTTCGGAGGCAAGAAGATCAACGACAAGCTGAACGATAAGGATCTGACGGAATATCGTCAGCAGGTTCAAATGATTTTCCAGGATCCCATGGCGTCGCTCAACGAGCGTGCCAAAGTTGATTATATCATTTCCGAAGGCCTTTACAACTTCCATCTTTACAAAGATGAGAAGGACAGGCTGCAAAAGGTGAAAGACGCCATGCGCAGTGTTGGCCTTTTGGAGGAGTATATTTCCCGCTTCCCGCATGAATTCAGCGGCGGCCAGCGCCAGCGTATCGGCATCGCCCGCAGCTTGATTGTCGAACCNNNNCCGCATCTGGTGATCGCCGACGAGCCGATCTCGGCGCTGGACGTGTCGATCCGTGCACAGGTCATCAATCTGATGAACAGACTGAAGGCGGAGAAAAATCTGACGTATCTGTTTATCGCCCACGATCTTAGCGTCGTACGTTACTTCTCCGATCGCATCGCCGTCATGCACAAGGGACGCATTGTGGAACTGGCAGACGCCGAGGATTTGTTCCGTAATCCGCTGCACCCCTACACGCAGTCGCTGCTGCAGTCGGCGCCCATTCCGGATCCTGACCTTGAGCGCGGCAAGCCGCTGGTGCACTACGACCCCACGGTTCATCACTATGAGGCCGACCAGCCCGAGTGGGTTGAAATTGAGCCGAGGCATTTCGTGTGGGCTAACCGCGCGGAAACCGAAGACTACAAAAACCGGCTTGCCCGGGCATAGCAGGCAGTATCACGAAAACCGCCTGCCGGCGGCAGCGTCGGAAGGCGTTATTATTTGGAGGAAACATGAGCGGAACGTTATTCATTGCGGGTGGAGCTACGACCCATCATTTTGGAAGAATCCTTGAGGCGCTGATTCATGCTGCGGGAGGAGTGCAGAATAAATTTGCACTCGTCGTCACCGCTTCGGGAGACGGTCCAGACGAACTGCACAGAGAATATCAAAAAGACTTTGAAAAAGCGGGGGTTAGCCCCGAAAATGTGGTGCTGGTGCCTCTTTATGACCCTTCTGTGGTCGACGAACGCGGCTTTAATGCTCTGCACGGCGATCATGAATGCCTGCCGGAGGTATTGAAAGATGTAAAAGGCGTCTGGTTCACGGGCGGAGACCAATATTATACCGCAAAGTGCTTTATCCACGAGGATGGCACGCCTACGCGCGCGCTTGAGCTGCTGCATGAAATTTATCGTTCGGGTGGCGCTATCGGCGGTTCGAGCGCCGGAGCGGCTATCATGAGCCGCGTGATGATCGGGGCGGGTACCAATCGCTCGGTGCTTGGGCGGGAAACGCTTTTTTCCTATGATACATACCCCGCGTTGCTCGAGGAAGACCCCGACATCTCGCCGCTCATTATTTCGCAGGGGCTCGGCTTTTTCCCGCATGGCGTGGTCGATCAGCACTTTGACAAGCGTCCCCGCCTCCTGCGTCTCATTGAAACGTGCATGCTGAACAAGGACAATGAGCGTATAGGCTATGCCGTATCGGAGGATACTTGCCTTGTCTACCATGCCGACGGACGTATCACGGTGATCGGCGCGGGCGCGGTCTACGTTGTCGACTGCCGCAAAGCGGAGCGCAGCGCGCCCGGCTGCTATCGCGGCGTTATGCTGCACGCGATTCAAGAGGGTGACAGCTACCACATTGAAAATGAGTTGCTTACGCTTGCGGGGGATGACAGCGAGCGTGGGGAGATTGGCATTGTGCCCGACTATTACGCGGGCGGCGTCATCGACCATCCGGGATTTGACCGCTTTATCGACATCAATCTGCTGCGCAGCAAGAAGCAGTATATGCCGGTCGACGAGGCAAGCGGCAGAGTTTATGCGCGCGGCGTCGACGTAACCGATATTGACGGTACCGATTGGGCGGTTGTCTTCCGCTATCTGCGCGGCGACGATACCCGGGGGTACCGCAGATGCATCGCTTCGTTCGTCAACGTCGGGCTGGAAACCAAGGCGGTGACGATTCAGCTGTAATATATCAAAAAGCTTCCGGGTGTATCACCCGGAAGCTTTGGTACCGCGAAGAACCCATTAGATGTAAAGCGATGAGACAAGCAGCAACACGCCGCACAGCACGAAGGAGAGTGCGTCGCCGCGCAGGCGCACCTTGAGGGGCAGATGCTCTTCACGCTCGTTTTGCTCGTCGGTAAGACTGTCTTCAAAGCGGTCTTTGCCGCCGTACAGTCCAGACTTGCTCTGCTTTTCACGGCGATGGAAATAGGGGGCTCCCGGAGGCGCTTTACGCCGCAGCCACGCGCCGACGTCGGTACCCAATGATTTCAAAAAGCGCAGCCATGCGGACATAAGATATGCCGCGCCCAGAAAAGCGGCGGCAAAGCCCGCGTAAACTCTTCCGTGTGCCGAAAGCACGCCAATCAGCACGCAGATTCCGCCGCTCAGCGCCAAATGAATCATTGTTTTTCTTACCGTATAAAGCGCCAAGTTCAACACCCTTTCTTTTTCTTAATTATACCACAAACGCATGTAGCAAACAACTGTCGTCACGACGAAAGGAGCAAACGTCATGCGCACCGTCACCATTACAGATTCAGGTGCAATTTCTACCTTTGATGTCCACTGCTTTGGTTCGGGCAGCCCTCATATCGTTTTTACCGCGGGTGTCCACGGAAATGAGTACGGCGGTATCTATGTGGCCGAACGCCTGCTTGAGCTGTTTAGCAAGAATCCGCCTCAAAAGGGAACGGTTACGATTATACCTCGCTGCAATCCGGCAGCGTCGCGCTGCGGCACGCGCCGATCGCCCTTTGACAGCGTGGATATGAACCGCATTTTCCCCGGCGACGAAAAGAGCAGTATTACCCACAAGGTCGCCGCGGCACTTTGGACGGAAACGGCAGACGCCGATTATATCGTTGACCTCCATTGCTGCGGCCAGCACGGCACGCCGTATATTTTGTCGACTTTTGAAGAGCACCCCAAGGCGGGTGCGCTGGCACAAATGATTACGCTGGACGTGGTCATTCGTTCGGAGGGTACGCCGGGGCAGCTGTTCACAACCTCATGCCGTGAGCGCGGACAAGCTGCGCTCGTTATCGAGATCCCATCCGGCCCCGCAACGGGCGCTATTCATGAGGCTGCGACTGAGCAGGTTTATCAAGGCGTGCTTGACATGCTGCGCGGCATGGAGGTGCTGCCCAGCCAGGTGCGCGGCAGCTCGCCGGTTTTTTATGGGCCGCTGTGCGATGTCAATGCCCCGGAAGCGGGGCTGTGGAAGCCGTCTGCGTGCAGAGGAACCATTGCCGATCAGGGACATGTGCTCGGCCGCATGGGGGATCAGGATGTAGTCATGCCGGAAAAGGGTGTGGTCATGGCGGTGCGTCCCAAAGGCTACCTGTTTACGGATGATCTGTGGGCTGTGATCTACGCGCCCGCGCTGTAAATACGAAAATATACCGGCTATGCCCCGGACGCTCTGCGTTCGGGGCATTTTAGCATATCAGGGTAAAAAAGAAGATTGATAAAGTATACAAAGTATGCGATAATAGCTTCAAAGAGAAGGGCAAAAACCAATCATTCGGCTAAGCTCTGTCGAAACCCCGAGCGAGTTCGCTCTTACGTTGCGCATGCGCAATGATTTTGTGGTATAATATAGACGGAAAAAGGAGGGAATCGTATGAACGCACTGACGCAATCTATATCTAATATGATAAAAGGATCATTGAAGGCGCTGAGCGCTTTCCCGGCCTCTATTGGCGCGGCTGTTGGGCTTGCGCTGGTCACGTTAATTCGCATTCAGCTTGATTGGCCGGTTCTGCAGCCGTGGAACTTTTTACTTGACTGCCTGCAGCTTGCGCTTGCAACGGGCGCAATCTTCAGCTTGGCCGCCATTACCGCCGCGCAAAGCCGCTTTGGCAACCGGAAAGCATTTTTAGGCGCGAATCTGCTCGGCGCAGGCTCCGCGGTGGTTACTTTCCTTGTGCTCTATCTGTTCTCGGGCACATCGGCAGGCGGTACGCAAAGGGCGGCGCTGTCCAGTCTTATTGTGCTAAGAGTTTTTGTGGTCATCTTCGTTTCGCTTGTCGCGTTTATCCTATTGATGGATAGATCAAAAGAGAATGATGATTTTGCCGAGTCATTTTTTATGACTCACAAAGCATTTTTCATCGCCTTAATTTATGGGCTTGTGCTGCTTGCCGGTACTGCAGGCATCGCGCGTGCAGTGCAATCGCTGCTCTATCGGGAGATGAGCGGAAAGGTCTACGGATATCTGGCCACACTGGTCGGATTATTGACCTTCACCATTTTTGTCGGTTATTTTCCTGATTTTAAAAAGGGAAGCGAGGACGATCGCCGAGAGATTGCACAGAAGCAGCCGCGGTTTATCGTGATTTTGTTCGGGTATATTATGGTGCCTATCGTGCTTGCGCTGACGGCCGTTCTGCTTATTTGGGCGGGAAAGACCGTTTTGGGCGGCACAGAGGTTTCGTTTGTGCGGCTTTCGGCCATTTCGGCGGCCTACACCATCGGTGGTCTTTGGCTTCATGCCATGCTTGCACGGCACGATTCGGGTGTTGCGCGAGTCTATCGTGTGGTCTATCCCGCGGCCTCGATTGTCATTCTTTTGTTCGAGGCGTGGGCGCTTGTCGGACAGCTGCGCGTTTCAGGGCTGAAGGTTACCGAATACGCGTTCCTGCTTGTTTGGGCTTTGGCCGCGGCGGGCAGTGTGCTGCTTCTCACGCGCAAGCGCGACCCCCATCGCATCATTGCGATCATTGTCTGTGTGCTTGCGGTGGTTTATGTGCTGCCCTTTGTGGGATATCGCGATTTGCCCGTTTATGCGCAGAGTAAGCGGCTGGAGAAGCTGCTGGTCGGCGAACACATGCTTGCCGAAGGAAAAATCACGCCGGCGTCGGCAGAGCCGAGCCTTGACGTGCGTATTGCGGTGACCGACGCGGTATCGTATCTTTTGCGCGCGGACGACGCGAAACTGCCGTCATGGTTCCCGCGCGATCTTGACAGCGAAAGTGAATTCAAGGCAAAGCTCGGGTTTGAAAAGACATGGCCAGGCTCAGAAGTGCCGAAAATGTATCTTAGCACCAATCTATATATGCCCGCAACAGCGATTGACGTCGACGCATATCGCTGGGCGGTCAGCCTGCACGATGCTTACGGCAAGGAGTCAAACAGTGTTACGTTGCAGGGAGACAAGGGGCTTTATCAGATTGATTGGATCCTTTCGGGGAACGGCGTTCCCACCGTTCGCATCATGCTCGACGGCCGCATGATCGTGGAACAGAGTATGGATGTATATCTGCAGGATGTTGTCTCCAAATACCCTCCCGCCGAGTCGTTCAGTACGGAAGCGCCGCTTGCCGATATGAGCGTCAAGCTTGACACCCCGGAGATCAAAGCGCTTTTGGTGTTTGACAGTGTTTCAGTCAACGTGAATACGGAAAGCAACAGCACCGATTACTGGATGTCGCTGCGAAGCATCTATTTCAGTGAAAATCCTTAACAGGAGCGACGAGGCTATGACGGAGGTTATAGACGGAGTGTTATCCGAGCTTGCGGCGCTTGGCACTGAGCAGACCAAAAAGTCCTATCAAAGCCAAGGCGTGGTCGAGCCGTTTTACGGCGTTCCGACCGGGGCGATGAAGCCGCTTGCCAAAAAACACAAAAAAGACCATGAGCTTGCCCTGGCGCTCTATGATACCGGCAACTATGACGCGATGTACCTTGCGGGTATGATCGCCGATCCCAAGCGGATGACCGAGCCTGAAATCGAGCATTGGATGGAGGGAGCGTACTGCAATCCGCTGAGTGACTATGTGGTGTCGGTGACGCTGGCTGAAACCGATTTTGCGCAGGCGGTGGCAGACCGGTGGATTGAGGATGACCGTGAACTCTATCAGTCTGCCGGCTGGTCATGTTATACGTGGCTGCTCGGCGTTAAGCCGAATGATGCGTTTGACACTGTAAAGCTGCACGGCTTGCTGGAACGAGTGGAGGCGAATGTGCACTCGGCGCCGAAACGCGCTCGATATGCGATGAACGGCTTCTTGACGGCATTGGGAATCTCATACCCGCCGCTGCACGAGGAGGCTCTTCGCGTCGCGCATGCGGTAGGGGCTGTGGACGCGGGCATCGGAGAAACGGGCCGCAAAGCGCCGCTTGCGTCGGCTTCCATTCAAAAAGCGGCCGATGCGGGGCGCCTTGGGTTCAAGCGCAGAAATGTCCGCTGTTAGCGGTGATCCATTCGGGCGGACAGGCCATGCGCCTGCCCGCTCTTGTTTCGTCCTGCGCTTGCAAGCCAAAGCGGCATATGATAAAGTAATACGTAAGGTTTATCGGCTCACACGCGAGGAGGAGGTGCTTTCCAGTGTTTTCCGTAGGGAATGACTTGGAGCAAATCGCGCGTTTTGCGCGACTGATCGAGAAGCAGAGCTTCTTTCATGGGGTTTATACGGCGTATGAGCGGGAGTATATCAAGAATGCCCGCACCCCGTCCGCAACCGCCGCTGGCTTCTTCTGCGCCAAGGAGGCGGTTGCAAAGGCGGTGGGTGAGGGGCTGTTCGGCCTGCACCCCGCGCATATAGAGGTTTATCACGCCGCGTCGGGCGCGCCGCAGGTGCGGCTGCTCGGCCGTGCCGCCGAGCGGTATGGAAATGTGGCGCTTGCCGTCTCCATCTCGCACGCGGGCGAATACGCCTCTGCCGTTTGCATTGCGCAATGGGAATAACGGGCGCGCGCGCGCCATATAGATCGGCGAGGAGCTGATCGTATGAAAAAACGCGCGCTTTGCGCACTTATACTGGCGTTGATGTGCATAGGAGGCTGCGGCACGAAGGACGTGAAGGCTGAGGTTGCCGAGCTGTACGGTGCGGGGCATATCACGGCAGCGGCTGATTTTACCGTATATGGCGAAACAAGTCTTGACTATACGGTGGCCTATGAAAAAAGCGGCGAAACGGCGCGCGTCACACTGCTTGCGCCTGCCTGCGTGGCGGGTGTTGCGGCGAGCATAGACGAAAGCGGCACCAAGCTGACGTATGACGGACTTGCTGTTGACACGCTGCTGCCTGAGATCAGCGGATTTCAGCCGGTCGACGCGCTCGAATGGGTTGTGCGTGATCTGCGCGGCGCCGTCGCGGACGAGGTGCTGCTCAAAGGCAGGTGAGAAGATCGCCGCGTGGTGCTCACCTATGTGCAGGAGGCTGACGGCGTTCAGCTTGAAAAGCACATCACACTGGCAGGGGAGGGGCTTGTGCTGTCCGGCGCCGAATTTTTGGTTGACGGAGAATGCGTGATGCGGGCAACGATCCGAGAAATGAGCATTGCACAGGGCGATAAAAACTGATATAATGAGAAAAAGCTCGAAGTGCCCTCCGCTGCGTCATGGTACGACGTAAATAACGCTTTGTCGCGCTCCGCATATATTGTCAGTGAGGCAATACGCAATCATGCAGTCGCGGATGATTAAAAGCCGCGCGCGCGTGGAAAAATAACGTTGCGGACTTGTCCGACTATTTTCCAGCGGAGCGTGAGAGCATGGAGCGCAGCAACTTCCCCGTGAAGCGCGGAGAAATTTACTATGCCGATCTTAGCCCGGTTGTTGGCAGCGAGCAGGGCGGTATGAGACCCGTTCTCATCGTTCAGAATGATATTGGCAATCGGTACAGCCCAACCGTCATCGCGGCTGCGATCACATCGCAGCAAAATAAGGCAAAGTTGCCGACTCATATTGAAATTGAAGCGAGGTCGTGTTGTTAGAACAGGTGCGCACGCTGGATAAAAAACGGCTGGGCGAACGTATGGGTTGTCTGGACGATATGCTGATGCAGCGCGTGGATGACGCGATTGCCGTCAGCTTCGGTCTGCAGACAGACTCATCCATGCAGCATCAGGAGGTATAAACCGTGAACAAAAGGAAGTGGAATGTTACGCTGTCGGCAATCTTGCTTGCCGTGCTGATGACATCCGGTTATCTCGCGATTTACGCCGAATATGGCTCGAAAGAAGACCCTCTTGTGTCTCTGAGCTACATAAACGACGTACTCGCGCCTGGCACGATGAAACAGATTGACGATGCGTTTGCTGCAAAGAAAACGCAGTTTGATACCGAGCTGAACGATAAAATCACCGCGCTGAAAAGCGAGATTGACCAGATGATTGCGCAGAGCACGGGTGCCCCGGGCGCGACGATCAGCGACGATATCATCAACGCGGTAGTCGATCAGGTTGTGGCGAAGCTGCGTGACAGCGGCACAACCGCCCCCGCGTCGCAGACTGCTTGGAAGGTCGTCAAGCTCAAAAAGGGTCAGGTGCTGACGGGAGAGGTCGGATGCGAAGTCTTGCTGCGTATCGGCACTGCAACGTGCGTAGCAAGCGGAACGCCGGGACTGATTAACCTCTCAAGCGGAGCCGATCTTACGTCGGGTGGTGCGCTGGCAACGAACAATCTATATCTTGTCACGGTTGCCGGACGCGGAGTAAAGGCCACGGCGGATGTCACGCTTCTGGCAAACGGGGTTTATACCATCAAATAGTACGGAAAGAGCGGCAATGCCGCTCTTTTTCTTTCGTAATGTTTGCGCTTTGTTTATAAGTGTAAGGTTGAAAAATAGGGGAGCTTCGTGTATAATGTTATAATGCATACACAGGAGGACAATATGGCACAGAACAAAAATGAAGTCATTAAAACTTATCATATACCGACGCTGGCGCTGCGCGGCGTAACGCTATTTCCACAGACGCTGTTCCACTTTGATGTCGGCCGCCAGAAATCGGTAAAAGCGCTTGAACAGGCGATGACAAGCCGCCAGAGAATTTTCTTGGTGACGCAAAAGGATTCTAAGGTCGAAACACCGGGTATCCAAGACTTATACCATGTGGGAACGGTTGCGAAGGTTCGCCAGATTTTGAAGATTTCCAATGAAAATCTGCGCGTGCTCGTGGAAGGCGAGCGCCGCGCGATTTTGGATGAAATTGTATCCGACAAGCCGTTTTTAACGGCGAATATCAGCGAGCTTCCGTCGCCCCCTATGGAATGCCGCACCAAGCGTGACCTTGCTCTGTTGCGCAATGTACAGGAACTCTTTGTAGAGTATACCGAGCTTGCGCCCAAAATGACGGGAGATATTCTGCTCAATGTGATGGAGAGCCGCGATATGGCGTTTGTCTCCGACTATATCGCGCAGAATATTCAGCTACGCGCTGAAGACAGGCAGGAGCTGCTAGAGCAGGTCGACCCCCGCCGCCGCATGCTGCTTCTCAGCCGCGTGCTCATGCAGGAAATCGAGGTGCTGGGGCTTGAGATCGGCATTCATAACAAAGTAAAAGAGCAGATCGAAAAAAACCAGAAGGATTATTATCTGCGCGAGCAGATGAAAGCGATCAGCGAAGAGCTGGGTGACGGTGAGGACGGGCAGAGCGAAAGCAGACAGTATCTCGCGAAGATCGAAGCTGCCAAGCTGCCGCCCGAGGTGAGCGAAAAGCTGCGGCGCGAGGCAACACGCCTTGCAAAAATGCAGTCGTCGTCGCCTGAAAGCGGCGTCGTGCGCACCTACCTTGACACCTGTCTGGAGCTGCCTTGGACGAAGACAAGCAAGGAAAACACCGATATCGCCAAGGCAGAGCAGATTTTAAACGCCGATCATTTCGGCATTGAAAAGGTCAAATCGCGTATTCTGGAGTTTTTTGCGGTGAAAGAGCTGACGGGCGGCGTCAAAGGGCAGATCATCTGTCTGGTTGGGCCGCCGGGTGTGGGAAAAACCTCGGTGGCGCGATCGATCGCGCGCGCGATGGGGCGTGACTACGCGCGTCTGTCGCTTGGCGGCGTACGCGACGAGGCAGATATCCGCGGTCACCGGCGCACCTATATCGGCTCTATGCCGGGGCGCATTATCACCGCGCTCAAGCAGGCCGGCAGCCGTAATTGCCTGATTCTGATTGACGAAATTGACAAGCTGGGCAGCGACTTTAAGGGCGATCCCTCATCGGCGCTGTTGGAGGTTTTTGATACCGAGCAGAACGTCGCGTTCCGCGACCATTTCATCGAGCTGCCGTTCGATCTGTCCGATGTTTTGTTCATCACGACGGCCAATACGCTTGATACCATTCCGGCTCCGCTGCGCGACCGTATGGAAATTATCGAGCTGGGTAGCTATACCGATGAGGAAAAGCTGCAGATTGTCAAAAAGCACATGCTTCCCAAGCAGCTGAAAAAGCACGGGCTGAAACCCGCTGCGCTTCGGCTAAGCGACGATGTGCTGCGCGAGGTCATCGCGCGCTATACGCGCGAATCGGGCGTGCGCTCGCTTGAGCGTCAACTCGCGCGCCTCTGCCGCAAAGCCGCAAAGCATATTGTGGCAACCGGCGAGAGCTCGCTTAAGGTCACCAAGCAAAACCTCGCAGAGCATCTCGGGGTGCCCCGTCATCAGCTTGAAAAAATGCCGGCCGATGCCGAGGTGGGCGTCGTAAACGGTCTCGCATGGACAAGCGTTGGCGGCGAGCTGCTTGAGGTGGAGGCGATGGCCGTTCCTGGAACCGGCAAAATCGAGCTGACGGGCAACCTCGGCGACGTTATGCGTGAGTCTGCAAAGGCGGCGATGACGTATATCCGCAGCCGCGCGGAAGCGCTTGGCATTGAGGAAGAGTTTTACCGCACGCGTGACGTGCATGTTCATTTTCCGGAAGGCGCTGTACCGAAAGACGGCCCTTCGGCTGGTATTACGGCGGCGACGGCGCTGGTTTCCGTACTGACGGGCAAGCCGGTATCGCGCCTGTTTGCCATGACGGGCGAAATCACGCTGCGCGGCAGGGTGCTTCCCATCGGGGGCCTGAAGGAAAAAACGATGGCTGCCATGCGCGCAGG
>MEFT01000066.1 GCA_001725215.1 Clostridium sp. SCN 57-10 | reverse complement strand
GTCGCAGTACGTGCGCGGGATGAAGCCGTAGTTGGCGGGATAGTGGGTCGAGGTGTAAAGCACGCGGTCGAGCCGCAACAGTCCTGTCTTTTTGTCCAACTCGTATTTTTTCTTGCTGCCCGCAGAAATTTCAATAACAGCCATGAACTTTTGCGGGGTAATCATCGCGGGGTCGATGTCATGCCAAATGTTCATAATGAGCCTCCTTGTTGTTTCGGTTCGATTAGGGCGGCGCTATGCAAGCAGGCTCTCGCCCGTCATGGCGGCGGGCTTAGGCAGGTCGAGTAGCGCAAGCAGCGTGGGGGCGATATCGCACAGCGCGCCGTCTTTCAGGCGTGCGCCGCGGCGCGTGAGGATGAGGGGCACGGGGGACATGCTGTGCGAGGTGAGCACGTCGCCTTCCGGCGTACGCATCACGTCGGCATTGCCGTGGTCGGCGGTGATGAGCGCCGTGCCGCCGATTTCGGAAAGAGCCTCGACCAGTCGCCCGACGCACGCGTCGACCGTTTCGACGGCGCGCACCGCCGCGTCAAACACGCCGGTGTGCCCCACCATGTCGCAATTCGCAAGGTTGAGCACGATGACGTCGTATTTGCCGCTGCGAATCGCCTCGCAGCAGCGGTCGGTCACCTCTACGGCACTCATTTCTGGCTGCAAATCATAGGTCGCCACCTTAGGAGACGGCACGAGAATTCGGTCTTCTCCGGGGAACTGCGCTTCGCGTCCGCCGTTGAAGAAAAACGTGACGTGCGCGTATTTCTCCGTTTCAGCAATGCGCAGCTGCGTAAGGCCACGATTTGCGATATATTCGCCGAAAATATCGTGCAGCGACTGCGGCTCGAACGCCACGCGCACGTTGGGCATCGCCGCGTCATACTGCGTGAAACAGACGTAATAGGGCGGCGCGAACGCGCGCGCAAAGCCGGAAAACGCGGGGTCGACGAACACACGTGTCAACTCTCGCGCGCGGTCGGGCCTGAAGTTATAGAATATTACTGAATCGCTTTCACCGATGCGCACGTCTTTCAGGCAGACGAACGGCTCGACGAACTCGTCGGTCACGCCCGCTTCGTAAGAGGCGCGCACGCCCTGCACGGGGTCCGCCTTGTACGGCGCGTCGCCGAGGGCGACGGCACGGTAGGCGCGCTCGACGCGATCCCAGCGGTTGTCGCGATCCATCGCGTAAAACCGTCCGCAGACGCTCGCGATGCGCGCGCCTGTTTGGGCACAAAGCTGCTGCGCGTGTTCGACAAAGGCCGCGCCCGACGTGGGCGAAACGTCGCGTCCGTCGAGGAAGCAGTGCAGATAGACGGGCACGCGCGCACCGCCGCAAAGGCGCAGCAGCGCCTCAAGGTGCGAAATATGGCTGTGCACGCCGCCGTCCGACAAAAGCCCGTAGACATGCACGGCACCGCCATGCGCTTTGGCGTGATCAAGCGCGCCGCGCAGCGAGGGGTTTTGGTCAAATGCGCCGTCCGCGATTTCCTTGGAAATGCGCGTCAGCTCCTGATAGACGACGCGCCCCGCGCCGATGTTGACATGCCCGACCTCGCTGTTTCCCATCTGCCCCTCGGGCAGGCCGACCGCAAGCCCCGAGCAGGCAAGCTGCGCTGTGGGGAAGTTGCGCATCAGCTCGTCCAAATGGGGCGTGCGCGCGCACGCCACGGCGTTGTCAGGCCCCGCGGGGGCGATGCCAAGACCGTCTAGCACGGCGAGCAGCAATGTTTGTTTCATAGTCACCTCACTGATTAGATGCGTGGATGATGTTTGCGAAATCGGCCGCGACGAGCGAAGCACCGCCAACGAGACCGCCGTCTACATCGGGCATCGCCAAAAGCTCGGTCGCATTTTTGGGGTTCATCGAACCGCCGTATAGAATCGATACGGCACGTGCCGCACGCGCGCCGTATTTGGCGCGCAGGCACTCGCGAATGACGCAGCCGGCCTCGTTGGCCTGCTCGCTTGTGGCCGTGATGCCTGTTCCGATCGCCCAAATCGGCTCGTAAGCGATGACGACGCGACGCAGCTGCTCGGCCGTGACGCCCGAAAGGGCCATTTTGACTTGCGCGCGGATGTGATCCATTGTCACGCCGAGCTCGCGCATTTCAAGACTTTCACCCACGCAGATGATGGGGCGCAGGCCGTGCGCCAACGCGGCAAGCACTTTTTTATTGACATCGCCGTCGCTCTCTCCGAAATATTGACGGCGTTCGGAATGTCCGATGATGACGTATTTGACGCCCGCCTCGCGCAGATGGGCGCACGAGATTTCACCCGTATACGCGCCGCTCTCGGCATAGTGCACATTCTGCGCGCCGATCTCCACCTTGCTTCCCTTTGCGGCGCGCACGGCGGCAGGGATCAGCGTATACGGCACGCACAGCACGACGTCGCACCACTTGGCCTTGGCGGAGGTTTCACGCAGCTCGTTTAAAAAGGAGCGCGCGTCAGCCGCCGTTTTGTTCATTTTCCAGTTTCCAGCGATGACGGTTTTTCGATATCTTCTGTTCATAAGCTGTAGGCCTTTCGGTAAATATATGGGTGGTATTTGACTTGTTCTAATGCGGGACAGTTTTTGGGTGGAGCTTTGGTGGGGACTTTGCGGAGAAATACGCCGCGTGAAATAGCCCGTCTGCCGCTTAATTCTTATCAGGCAGACATGCCACGCCGGGCAGCGTGCGGCCCTCTAAGAACTCAAGCGCGGCGCCGCCGCCCGTTGAAATGTGTGTTACGCGGTTGGCAAAGCCAAGCTGCTCGACGGCCGCCGCGCTGTCTCCTCCGCCGATGATCGTCACGCCGCCGCACTCGGCCACGGCGCACGCCACGGCGCGCGTGCCCTCCGCGAAGGAGGGCATTTCAAACACGCCCATCGGGCCGTTCCACACCACGGTTTTTGCGCCCACGATGCGCTCGGCAAACTGCTTCGCCGTTTCGGGTCCGATGTCATAGCCCGCAAAATCAGCGGGGATGTGCAGCGCGTTGCACACGGCGCGCTCGGTATCGTTTTTAAACTCTTTGCCGCACACGGCGTCGACCGGCAGGCAGAGCGGCACGTTTTTCTCGCGCGATTTCGCGAGCAGCACGCGCGCCGTGTCAAGCGCAGCGTCGTCGCACAGCGACATACCGATGTCGCCGCCGAGCGCGCGCAGAAAGGTAAACGCCATGCCGCCGCCGATCAGAATCGCGTCGCACCGATCGAGCAGATTGCCGATGAGCGCGATTTTGTCCGCGATTTTCGCGCCGCCCAGAATGGCGACAAACGGACGTTTCCGCTTCCATCAGGAAACCCGCCGCCTTGTCCGGCAGCGCCACGCCGACCATCGAGCTGTGCGCGCGATGCGCCGTGCCGAACGCGTCATTGACGTAAACGTCTGCAAGCGCCGCGAGCGCCTGCGACAGCGCGCGGTCGTTTTTCTCTTCGCCCGCCTCGAAGCGGACGTTTTCAAGCAGCATCACCTCGCCGGGCCTCAGCACTGCGGCCATGGCGCGTGCGCTTTCGCCCACAACGTCGCCCGCGAGGGGAACGGCCTGCCCTAAAAGCTCGGACAGACGGCGCGCCACGGGCGCGAGAGAATATTTGGGGTTCGACTCGCCCTTGGGTCTGCCCAAATGAGAGCAGAGGATGACTGCCGCGCCGCCGGACAGCAGCGCGCGCACGGTGGGCAGCGCCTCGCGAATGCGCTTGTCGTCCGAAATTTCGCCCTCGGCGGTCAGCGGCACGTTAAAGTCACAGCGCACCAGCACTTTTTTCCCGCGCACGTCAAGATCGGAAACGGATTTCTTTGCAGACATGATCGCACCTCGTTTGATAGTAATAGGAGCAATGCTCCGAAGTCTTCGCAACAAGTTTGATTATATCCCAAAAAATGCGTCTTTTCAAGCGAAATGCACGAAAAAAACTTGTCTAAAGTGACGGTTTAAGCGGATTTTCTTCCTTCAAGTCGGGAAAATCGAGTTGACGCAGTGCCTCAAACACAGCGACGGCAACTGAATTGGAGAGATTGAGGCTGCGGGCCTCGGGACGCATGGGCAGGCGCAGCGTGCGTTCCGGGTCGGCGCGCAGCATGTCCTCGGGCAGGCCGCGCGTCTCGGGGCCGAACATCAGATAGTCGCCGTCACGGTAGTGCACGTCGGTATAGCGATGACTTCCCTTAGTGGTGAACAGATACGGCCGCGCGTCGGGGTTTTGGGCGCAAAAGTCGGCCCAGTCCTCATAAATGCGCAGCTGCACCAACGGCCAGTAGTCAAGTCCCGCGCGGCGTACGTGTTTTTCGTCAAGCGAAAAGCCCATCGGCTTCACGATGTGCAGCATGGTGCGCGTGGCGGCCGCCGTGCGCGAAATGTTGCCTGTATTTTGCGGAATCTCCGGCTGATACAATACGATATTGAGCATGCTTCCTCCCGCGTATTGTCCTTTCTGCATGCACAAAAACGAGGCTAACCGAGGCGTGTTTCCCGTTTTATGTGTTTGCACAGTAGACAAACCGCATTTTTTCTATTTCTATGTTTGTTCTCAGAAACCGTGTTTTTGCTTAAAAACAGCGATTTACGCTTGCATTTTGTGTCCGATATGATATTATGGTAGCATAATAGCCCTAATAATACAATGAGGAGCTGATTTTCGATGTCGACGCGTATGATGGACGCACTGGTCAAGACCGAAAGAGGAGAGGGACTTGTGTTGATGCAGGTACCCGTTCCCACGCCCGGCCCCGGCGAGGTGCTCATTAAAATTCGCAAGACCGCCATCTGCGGAACCGATGTTCATATTTATACCTGGGATCCGTGGAGCCAGAAGACCATTGTGCCGCCGATGACGGTCGGCCACGAATACGTCGGTGAAATTGCCGAGCTTGGAGAAGGCGTGACGGGCTTTGCCATCGGCCAGCGTGTGTCCGGCGAGGGACACATTGTGTGCGGCCACTGCCGCAACTGCCGCGCCGGCAACGGCCACTGGTGCAAGCACACGCGCGGCGTCGGCGTCAACCGCGATGGCGCGTTCGCCGAATATCTCTGCATCCCGGCGACCAACGTCGTACCTGTGTCAGACAGCATCCCCGACGACGTCGTCGCGTTCTTTGACGCGTTCGGCAACGCGACACATACCGCGCTGATGTTTGACCTTGTGGGCGAAGACGTGCTCATCACGGGCGCGGGTCCCATCGGGATTATGGCCGTCGCCGTGGCGAAGCACGCGGGCGCGCGCTCGGGGTTCATCACCGACGTCAACGACTTCCGCCTGTCACTTGCCAAGAAAATGGGGGCGACCGAGGCGGTCAATGTCGCGCGTGACAACATCGGGGAGCTGATGGCGAAGCACAACATTGTAGAGGGTTTTGACGTCGGCTGCGAAATGAGCGGCAATGGGCGCGCCCTCAACCAGCTGCTCGGGCTGATGCGCAACGGCGGCAAGGTTTCGCTGCTCGGCATCGCCGGTCCCGGCACCGTGATCGACTGGAACGACGTGATTTTCAAGGGTCTGACCCTGCAGGGCATCTACGGCCGCAAAATGTATGAAACGTGGTATAAGATGGGCGCGATGGTCGAGGGAGGCCTCGACATGAGTCCCATCATTACCCACCGCTTCCATTACACCGAGTTTGAGAAGGGCTTTGCCGCCATGATCTCGGGTGAATCTGGCAAGGTCATTCTCGACTGGACGAAGAAATAGGAGGACGACATGAAAGAAGCCATGAAAATTTTCGCCGCCGAGCTTGAGAGCATCCGTGAGGCGGGCACCTACAAGGACGAGCGCATCATCACCACGCCGCAGCGCGCGCGCATTGACACGACCAAAACGCAGGGCGTGCTCAATATGTGCGCCAACAACTACCTCGGTCTGTCAAACAACCCGGAGCTGATCGCCGCCGCCAAGGAGAGCTATGACAAATGGGGCTTCGGCCTGTCGAGCGTGCGCTTCATCTGCGGCACGCAAGACATTCACAAGCAGCTTGAGCACAAAATTTCCGACTTCCTCGGCATGGACGATACCATTCTTTATACGTCCTGCTTTGACGCGAACGGCGGCCTGTTTGAGACGCTGCTCGGTGCCGACGACGCCGTGATTTCCGACGAGCTCAACCACGCGAGCATCATCGACGGCGTGCGCCTGTGCAAGGCGCAGCGTTTCCGCTATAAAAACAATAACATGGAAGACCTGCGCGCCCAGCTCGAGGCCGCCAAAAACTGCCGCATCAAGCTGATCGCGACCGACGGCGTCTTCTCGATGGACGGCTTCATCGCAAACCTGCAGGGTATCTGCGATCTCGCTGACGAATACGGCGCGCTCGTCATGGTGGATGACAGCCACGCCGTCGGCTTCATGGGCGAACACGGCCGCGGCACGCACGAGCACTGCGGCGTGATGGGCCGCGTCGACATCATCACGGGCACGCTCGGCAAGGCGCTGGGCGGCGCTTCGGGCGGCTATACGAGCGCGCGTCAGGAGATCATCGACCTGCTGCGCCAGCGCTCGCGCCCCTATCTGTTCTCCAACACGCTCGCACCTTCGATCGCCGCGGCGTCCATCAAGGTGTTTGACATGCTGACGGCTTCGACCGCGCTGCGCGACAAGGTGCATGAGAACACGCGCTATTTCCGTGCCGAGCTCGGCAAGCTGGGCTTTGACGTGCCGGAAAGCACCCACCCCATCGTGCCCGTCATGCTGTATGACGCGAAGGTCGCGCAGGAATTTGCGCGCCGTATGCTCGAAAAGGGCGTTTATGTCGTTGGCTTCTTCTATCCCGTCGTACCGCAGGGCAAAGCGCGTATCCGCACACAGGTTTCGGCCGGCCACAGCCGCGAGGACCTCGATTTTGCCGTGCGCTGCTTTGGCGAAGTCAAGGCGGAAATGGGTATCTAAGCATTCATACGCGGAGCGCGGGTTTTCGTTTCAGGCGAAAGCTATGCGCTCCGCGCCGTTTTTTGGGCGGGTTTTAGACGAAGGTTGCGCGGGGATGGACGCGCTCCTCGCCCCCCGCCTCACCAAACACAAAGCCGCTCCCTTGAGCGGCTTTTGCGGTATCGAACATTACATTCCGCGCTCGCGACACTTCTGCTCGAATTTTTCGCTGTCAACGATAAAACGCTCGTGTATGCCGCGTCCAATGACGCCCATGCCGTCCTCGGCGACGACGTCAAACACCAGCCTGCGGCGGTCGACCTCGCGCAGCGTGCACGAAAAGCGCACCTCGGCGCCTACCGGCGTCGGCGCTTCGTGCGTCACATTAACAAGCGTGCCCACCGTGCTCTGCCCCTCGGGCAGCGACGGGGCGACGCACTCCATGCACACGTTTTCCATCATGGCGATCATAATAGGGGTGGCAAATACCGCCAGCGCCCCGCTCTTCATCGACGACGCCGTCATCTGCGGCTCGACGGTCATGCTCATCGTATGGGTCATTCCCGGTTCCATTGTATACCTCCGTTGTGTTTAAATCTTATTCAATATAGCATGAAGCGGCCGCGTTTTCAAGCGCAGCGCGGTTGACTTTGTCCAAGAAATATCCGATAATATTGCCATATTCATATCCATACATCAGACAGGAGTGCACCACATGAAAAAAATCTTACCGGAAACGCTTCTTGAGTATCAGTTTGTAAGCGACCCCCGTCTCTCGCCCGACGGCACCCGCACGGCGTTCACCGTCAAGCAGGCCGACGAGAAGAAAAACAGCTATCGCTCCGACCTTTGGCTGGTATGCAATGAAACGGGCAAGACCCGCCGTCTGACCGCGCAGGGCGATGCCGGCGCGTATGTCTGGACGCGCGAGGGCAAGCTGCTCTTTACCGCGCCGCGCGGCGAGAAGCACGCCGCCGCACAGGCGCTTTGCGCCCCCTCCACGACTTACTTTGAAATTGATCCGGACGGCGGCGAAGCCGTGGCCGCGTTCACGCTGCCCATCGCGGGCGGCGCGCCCCGCTTCCTGGCTAACGGCAAAGCCGCCATCATTGGCAGGGTCGATTTAAACCGCCCCGACTTTGAGCATATGGACGACAGCGCGCGCAAGCGTGCCATCGAAGACTATCAAAAGCCCGGCTTCCACATCATCGAAGAAATCCCATTCTGGCAGAACGGCGGCACCTTCTCAAGCCGCGTGCGCGACGCGCTCTTTTTGTGCGACACGATGACCGAAACGGCCACTTTGCTGACTGCTCCTCGCTTCACCGTTTGGGGCGTCGACGTTTCGGGCGACCGCGTGGTCTATTCCGGCGTGGCATACGACGATGTGCTGCCCGCGGAAGGCGGCCTCTATCTCTATGAAAACGGCGAGACGCGCGCTCTGCTGCCCGAGGGCGAATACGAGGTCGGCGCGTTCCGCTTCGTTGACAGCGACACCGTGATCGCCGCCCTTATCGAAAAAGACGCCCACACCTATGCGATGCCCAACCTTTACCGCGTTGACCTTGCAAACGGCGCGCTGACGAAGATCGCCGACTGGGACGGCTCGGTCGGCAGCGCTTCTGTCGCGTCCGACGCGCGTCTCGGCAGCGGCATGGGCATGAAGGCCTGCGGCGGCAAGGTTTATTTCGTTTCGACCTGGCAGGACGAGGGCGTGCTCTTCTCCGTCGACCGCGACGGTAAGATCGAAGAGATTAACATGAATGCCGGCTCGATCGACGCATTCGATGTGCAGGACGGCAAAATGGTGCTGTGCGCGCTGCGCGGCGACCGCATGCCCGAGCTTTACATGTTTGAAAACGGCGCGGAGCGCCGCCTTACCGGCCTCAACGACCGCATCTATGAGGAATATTCGGTCGTTACGCCCGAGCCGACGCGCTTCACCGCGACCGACGGCTTTGAGATCCACGGCTGGGTGATGCCCCCCGTCGGCTACGTCAAGGGTCAGAAGTACCCCTGCATCTTCCACATTCACGGCGGCCCCGCCACCGTGTTCGGCAGTGTGTTCCACAACGAAATGCAGATGTGGGCCAACGCCGGCTACTTCGTCATTTACTGCAACCCGCGCGGCGGCGACGGCCGCGGACTTGAGTTTGTCGACCTTTATCATAAGTACGGCACGGTGGACTACGACAACCTGATGGAGTTTGTCGACCACTGCATCGCGCTCTATCCCGATATCGACACGGATAATCTGGGCGTGACGGGCGGCTCTTACGGCGGCTTTATGACCAACCTGATCATCGGACGCACCGACCGCTTCAAGGCGGCGGCGACCCAGCGCAGCATCGCAAACTGGCTGAGCTTTGAAGGCATTTCCGACATCGGTTATTGGTTCGGGCCGTGCCAGCACGGCGCAAGCGTTGCGACCGATCCCGAATACCTGTGGGATATTTCGCCGCTAAAATACATCAAAAACATCAAAACTCCCACGCTTCTTATCCATTCAGACGCCGATTACCGCTGCTGGATGAGCGAGGCGCTGCAATTCTTTACCGCACTTAAAATGCACGACGTGCCCACGCGCCTTGTGCTGTTCCACGGCGAGTGCCACGACCTCTCGCGCACGGGAACGCCGCGCAACCGCATCCGCCGCATGGAGGAAATTATCGGCTGGATGAATCAGTATCTGAAAGCGTAGGGGCCGTAATGAAAAACATTGACTCGCGCGATCTGCTTGATTTTCATTTTCTCTCCAATGTAGCCTATTCGCCCGATGGACGCAGCGCTGCTTTTTTGGAGCACTGCCCCGCCGAGGAGAAAAACCGCTACGCGAGCCGCCTTTGGCTCTACACGGCGGACAGCGGCGAAACCCGCCCGCTGACGGCGGGCGACGATGCCTCAAACTTCATATGGCTTGACAATGACAGCCTTCTGTTCGCCTCGAAGCGTGAAAAGCCGAAGGCAGATACCACGCAGTTTTTCCGCCTTGACCTGCGCGGCGGCGAGGCCATGCCCTATTTCACGGTGCCCAACCGCGTGACGTTTATTCGCCGCATCGACCAAAACCGCTATGTGCTGCTTTGCACCATCGACGTGGAGACGGAGGAGAAGCGTGAAAACCGCGCCGAATACGGCAAGGACTTTCATGTGTTCAGCGAAATTCCGTTTTGGTCGGATGGGCGCGGCATCACAAACAAAAAGCGCTCGACGCTTATGCTGTTTGACGCCACGACCGGCGCCTGCACACGCGTATCCCCCGAGCTGACCGACGTGACGACGGTGCGCCTCAGCCAAAACGGCGAACGCGTTCTTTACGCCGGCAAGCACTATGCCGATGTGCGCCCCCGCGTGGCGGGACTCTATGAGTATGACATCAGCAAGGGCGAAACGCGTACCATCGTCGAGCCGGGTGAGTTTGAGATTGACACGCTCGCCATCACGAGCCGCCATTTCTTCTTCTCGGGCAACGACTGCGCCTTCCCCGGCAAGAATCCCCGCCTCTTCCTCGTCGACCAGCAGATCGGCGAGCGCACCATGCTGCCCGACTATGACTTTGAGCCGGGCGGCGGCGTAGGCACCGACTCGTCTTACGGCGGTGGACGCACGCACAAATACTCGGTCGGTAAGGTGTATATGCTCATGGTCGACCGTGTGACGAGCCGTCTAATCAGCATCGATGGCAAGGGTGAAAAGCAGGTTTACACCAAAAAAGACGGCGGCATTCAGTGCTTCGATGTATTCGGCAAGTCGGCGCTCTTCATCGGTATGCGCGACGGCCGTCTGCCCGAGCTCTATTCGCTCGACCTTGCCACGGGCGAGGAAAAGCGCCTGACCGAGTTTAACGAGGCGTGGTATCAGGAGCATAAGCCGGCCGCACCCGTGCAGTTCGCCTTTAAAAACCGCCACGGCTTCGAGCTGGACGGCTTCGTGCTTTACCCCGCGGGCTGCAAATTCACGGCGGTCCCAAAGCCGTGTTCGGCACGACCTATTTCCACGAGATGCAGGTGATGGCATCGCACGGGATGTTCGTCATCTTTACGAACCCGCGCGGCGGCGATGGTCGCGGCAGCGAATTTGCCGACTTAACGCGCAAGCTGGGCACCATCGACTATGAAGATCTGCTTGACTTTGTCGACGCGACGCTCGCCCGCGTGCCGGAAATTGATACCGCACGCGTCGGCATCTGCGGCGGCTCATACGGCGGCTTCATGGTCAACTGGATGATCGGCCACACAGACCGCTTCAAGGCGGCCTGCTCACAGCGCAGCATCGCGAACTATACGTCCAAATGCCTGACGACCGATATTGGCTTCACCCATAACCTCGCGCAGATGGGCACCGACCCGTGGGACGGCTTTGACGTGATGTGGCGCACCTCTCCGCTGCGCTATGCGCACAACGCGAAGACGCCGACGCTGTTCATCCATTCGGACAACGACTACCGCTGCTGGATGAGCGAGGGTCTGCAAATGTTTACGGCGCTCAAGCAAGCCGGCGTGCAAACGCGCCTTGCGCTGTTCCATGGCGAAAGCCACGGCCTGTCGCGCAGCGGCAGCCCGCGCAACCGCATCAAGCGGCTTGACGAGATCGTCTCGTGGTTTGAGCAACACCTGTAATATCTGCCGGGGGCGGGGAGGAATTCTCTCTGCCCCCCCGTTTTCTCGGGAATTGACAAATAGCAGGCGGTATTGTATACTTGGTATGGTTATAATGTGAAAGGACAGGTGCCGCTTACCGTGAGCATTTCTTCGGATCCCGATTCGGAGCCTCCCAACCGACGAAGCGCCGCTTCGTTTTCGATTGGTAAACGACAATTTGATTTAATTATATGAATAGACACACAACCGGGGCAATGTAGTTGCCTTTTTGTTGTGTGCCTTTTTTATTTTTTCTCCATGACTCGTTTCAAAACGAGTGCAAAATATATATCATCAGAAAGGCATTTTAGGAGGTTATTATTTTGGAAGACAGTCCCTTGTTATGGTTGTTTCTGCTGCAGCTCGTTTTTATTGGTCTAAATGCGATTTTTGCCTGTGCGGAAATTGCCGTGATCACGATGAACGATAACAAGCTGGCAAAGCTATCTGCCGCGGGAGACAAACGTGCGCTGCGCCTGACCAAGCTGACCGAGCAGCCCGCGGGTTTTCTTGCCACCATTCAGGTCGGCATTACGCTCGTAAACCTGCTGAGCAGCGCCGTCGCCACGGAGAACTTTTCAGACAGACTGGTTACATGGCTCGTTGGCCTCGGCGTTTCGATTCCGGTGTCGGCTGTCAACGTTTTGTCCGTTGCCATCATCACCGTCTTGCTGACCTACTTCACCGTTCTGCTCGGCGAACTGATTCCAAAGCGGCTTGCCATGAAGAAAGCGGAGCAGATCGCACTTGGTATGTCCGGGCTGATTTATACCGTATCAAGGATTTTCACACCGGCCGTGTGGCTTTTCACCGTCTCGACCAATGGAATTTTGCGTCTGATCGGCATCGATCCGAACAGCGAAGAGGATGAAAACGCGGAGGAAGAGATCCGCATGATCCTCGACGCGGGCAAGCAAAAGGGCACCATTCTGCCCGATGAGCAGAGCATGATTCAGAATATTTTTGAATTTGATGATATTTCCGCCGGCGAAATTATGACCCACCGTACCGAGGTTTCCCTGCTGTGGCTCGATGAAAACGACGAGCAGTGGGAGCAGACTATCATCGAAAGCAGGCGGTCGATCTACCCCGTCTGCGCGGACAGCGCGGATCACATCGTCGGCGTTCTGTATGCCAAGGATTATTTCCGCCTCAAAGACAGGTCGCGCGAAAGCGTCCTTTCTTCCGCCGTGCAGCCCGCCTATTTCGTACCCGATTCGGTGCGGGCCGACGTACTCTTCCGCAACATGAAAATGTCGCGCAGCCATTTTGCCATTGTGGTTGACGAATATGGCGGCATGAGCGGCATCGTCACCATGAACGACCTGCTGGAGCAGCTTGTGGGCGATCTCGAGGACGACTCCACGGAGCCGGAGGAATCGCCGCTTATCGAGCGCATCGATTCACGCACGTGGTGTATTCAAGGCTCCGCGCCGCTTGACGAGGT
>MEFT01000065.1:7216-21098 GCA_001725215.1 Clostridium sp. SCN 57-10 | reverse complement strand
CGCTGACCGAGGCCGGCTATGTAGGAGAGGATGTAGAAAACATCCTTCTCCGGCTCATTCAGGCTGCTGATTATGATATCGAGCTTGCGGAGCGCGGTATCATATACATCGATGAGCTCGATAAAATCGCGCGTAAGAGCGAGAATCCTTCGATTACGCGAGATGTGTCTGGCGAGGGCGTGCAGCAGGCGCTGCTCAAGATCCTGGAGGGCACCGTTGCAAACGTGCCGCCGCAAGGCGGACGCAAGCACCCGCAGCAGGAGTTCATTCAGATCGACACGAAAAATATTCTGTTTATTTGCGCGGGCGCGTTCGACGGGCTCGACAAGATTATCGAAAAGCGCAGCGGAAAAAGCGGGATGGGCTTTGGTGCCGAAATCCGTTCGAAGCAGAACAGCGAGACGAATACCATTCTTGCAAAAGCGGAGCATCATGACGTACTTAAGTTCGGCATCATTCCCGAGCTTGTAGGTCGTCTGCCCGTGCTCGTAACGCTGGAGGAGCTTGACAAATCCGCGCTTTTGCGGATTTTGACCGAGCCGCGCAATGCGCTCACCAAGCAGTATCAAAAACTGTTTGAGTATGATGGCGTCGAGCTTTCGTTCGAGCCCGCCGCGCTTGACGCCATCGCCGAAAAGACGATCGAGCGCAAGACTGGCGCGCGTGGCCTGCGTTCCGTGATGGAAAACACTATGACGCGCATTATGTACGAGATTCCTTCCGATAAGACCATTTCGAAGGTGATCATCACGGCGGAATGCGTCAACGGCGACGCAGAGCCGAAAGTTGTGCGCGACGGGCAAAAGGTGACCGCAAAGCCTGTGAAAAAACCGGGCATGACAAAGCCTGCAATCTAAAACCAACCAAACTAGCAAAGGGTGTCATCGTATGATGGCGCCCTTTTTACTTGCTTACAAAGCCGAAAGGCTGCGCACATCTGATTTTTAGGGGATATGCGAGGCAAAACGAAGTGGGATAGCCGTCGCTTGTGACGACTATCCCACTTCGGAGGCTTTCGCTTTACATGGTCAAGGTTCCATTTTCACTTTCAAGCAGTATCAGAATGTTTTCCTCCAGGCCGGTCTGTGCGTTGACATAGATAATAACGTGCGTTTTTTCAGCCGTTTCGCAGATCATTTCATGGCAGAGTATTTCGTTTCCGCCGTCGGTCGGAATGAGCGCAAGTCGGTTTTCGAGTACGTTCAGTCCGGGCGCCACGGCGCGCTGCGCTGTTTTGGCCGTAACTGCGGGCGCGGGCAGTGAGCGCGAGCGGTGGCTCATCAGATAGCCGCGGCTTTCCAGTCCGACGACGTCCCCGTTATCAAGTGCAACCACAACTTTGATCAGGTCGGGGTAAAGCAATACGTCGTTAACCTTTGCAGCAAGGTTTATGGTGATGGTGTCTTCATATAGCGTGTAGTAGCTTTCCTGCATTTCAGGATATCCGCGCGCCTTGAGGTACTCTTTGGCGCGCACTACGGCATCGTCGGCAGTCAGGGATGCTGCCTCAACCGCGCGTGCGTCGCGCAGGCTGAGCACGGCGCCGCCGGCTTTTGTTACATCAATCGTGCCTCCGTCGTTAAACGTAAAGCGGTAGCAGGGGATCTTGCTGCCCGTTGAACCGCCGTCGCCCAGCGCATCGGGGGAGATGGAAAGAAATTCGGCCGCTTTGCGCCGTGCCTGATCAAGCGAGATTTCGGGAAGCCCTTTCAGCGCGGCCGGTTCTTGTTTGTCGAGATGCTCGGAGAAGGGGCCGTCATAAATCAAAGACGCGTATTTGGGAAATTCCTGCTCAATTCCGGTAAACGCGTGGTTAACGGGGGTGCTTTCTTTGCTAGGCGTTCCAAGCGTTAAAACGCCTTCGTCGAGCCGTGCCTGCATTTCAGTAAGCTCGCCGGTTACAGTCCGGCAGGCGGTGCTCAGCGAGGAGATGGCTTCGCGCTGATCGGCCGCAAGCGTATCTCCGCGTGATGAAGTGCGAAGCAAAGAGAATGCGTAATCACCTGTCTGCGCGATAAATTTCTGTGTTTTTTCAAGAGGCCCATCGCCTTGCGGCAGCTGAGCGAGCGCCGCTTTCGCAACCTCCGCTTCACGCCAGATCTGGGCGGCAAGCAGAGCGGTCATGCCGGGCGACGCGGAGTAAGACAGCTTGACGAGCGCACTGTCAAGGTTGGATGCGCTCTCAAGCAATATGCCGAGTGACTGCTCCGAAGCATAGCGCAGCGTCCGCTCATAGTCGGATGCACGTATCGCGTAAAACAGAGTACTTGCGGCAAAAATAATGGCGAGCGTCAGTAAGAAACTGACGGTGTGTATACCGAAGCGGTGATGGCGATGTTTTGACATATAGTACCTCCTTGCCCATTTGAAATTATTCTCCACAAAAGACGGAGAAATATTCCTTTTGCGCCTCGGCGTGTTCACAAGTTATTTCTTGCCCTTTCCTGACGGCTATGTTAAAATATCCTGTGAGTGTATAGATCCGATTACTTTGAAAAGAGGGACGCTATGAACTATCAGTTTGCAGACCGGATGGTGACGCTGAAGCCGTCAGCCATTCGCGAAATTCTCAAGCAGACCGCGCAGCCCGGAATCATTTCGTTTGCTGCCGGAAACCCCGCCGTTTCGACCTTTCCCACAAAGGAAATGGCGGATATCTCTGCAGAGTTGTTTGCAGACCCTGAAAAAATAGGACGCGCGCTGCAATATGGCGTTTCAGAGGGGTATCAGCCCCTGAAGGATGTTACGCTGGCGCGCATGAAGGAAAAATACGCCACAGGCCGCGAGAATGACGACATCATTATCACAAGCGGCGGACAGCAGGTCATGGACCTGATCACCAAGGCGTTTGTCAACAAGGGCGACACCATCATCGTCGAAGGGCCGACGTTTATCGGCTCGCTTAACTCATTCCGTACCTATGAGCCGAACCTTGTCGCCGTGCCGATGCAGACAGACGGCATGGACATCGCCGTGCTCGAAGAGAAGCTGAAGTCGGGGAAAAACATTAAGTTTATCTACTGTATCCCCACCTTCCAAAACCCCACCGGTTACACAACCTCGCTTGAAAAACGCAAGGCGATTTATGCCCTTGCGCACAAATATGATGTGTTGATTGTCGAGGACAACCCCTATTTTGAGTTGCGCTTTGCGGGTGAGTATGTACCCACGATTAAAAGCCTTGATACGGACGGACGCGTCGTTTATGCCGGCTCCTATTCCAAAATTCTTTCGTCCGGCATCCGCCTTGGCTATGTTATCGCCGACAAGGCTATTCTAGCCAAGATCGCCATCGGTAAGCAGGCGACCGACGTGCACACCAATCTGTTTTTCCAGACGGTGGCGTCGGAGTACCTTTCACGATATGATCTGAATGCTCATATCGAGCGCGCACGCGCCATTTACGATGTCAAGCGCCGCAAGATGCTTGACTGCCTTGCGGCCAAGATGCCCGAGGGTGTTACATACTCGAACCCGGACGGCGGTCTTTTCCTGTGGCTCGACCTGCCGGAGGGGTATGACGGCAAGGTGCTTGCCGCCATGTGTATTGAGCATAAGCTCGCCATCGTGCCGGGCTGCAGCTTCATGCTGGACGACACGATCCCGTGCCGCGGCGTGAGACTCAACTACTCGATGCCCTCCGAGGAGCAGATCGAAGAGGGAACTACGATTCTTGCCGCGTGTATCAAGCAATATCTCAGCAAATAATGCACAATCAGAGGTAATAACGAATGATAGACAACAGCATCATGCTGACCGCGCTTTTTGCGTTTGTCACGGCACTTGCCGTGTCCTTCGCAATGACACCGGCGGTCAAAATTCTGGCCAAACGGGTCGGCGCGGTCGACATTCCGAAGGATAACCGCAGAATGCATAAAACACCGATGGCACGTATGGGCGGGCTGGCGATTTTTCTTGGTTTTATCGTCAGCTTCCTGCTCTTCGGCCATATGGACGGCGAAATGCGCGCCATCCTGATCGGTGCTGTTATCATCGTCGTTTTAGGTATCTTTGACGACATTTACACACTGAAAGCGCCACTTAAGTTTGGCGTGCAGGTGGTTGCCGCGCTTATCCCTGCGCTGAGCGGCGTTGACATCGCACGCTTTACCAATCCGTTTTCGGAGGGCGGCTATTTTTCGCTCGGCATTTTCGCCGTACCCATTACCGTGTTGGGGATGGTGGGACTGACCAATGCCGTCAACTTCATTGACGGGCTAGACGGTCTTGCGGTTGGCGTGTCGTCCATCGCGTCGATCACGCTGTTCACCATTGCCGTGCTCGTGTCTGAAAACTATGTTGCCGTCATCATGGCGGCGCTGGCAGGCGGCTGCATCGGCTTCATGCCATATAATATGAACCCTGCTAAAATTTTTATGGGAGACACGGGGTCCATGTTTCTAGGCTTTATTCTGGCGACTACGTCCATTCAGGGACTTTTCAAGTTTTACGCGATTATTTCGTTCGCCGTGCCCTTCATCATTCTGGGACTGCCGATTTTTGATACGGCATTTGCCATTCTTCGCCGCGTGCTGAAGGGACAAAGCCCGATGACGGCCGACCGCGGGCATATCCATCATCGCCTGATTGACATGGGATTTGACCAAAAGCAATCGGTGGCGATTCTGTACGCGCTGAGCATGGTGCTGGGGTTGAGTGCCGTGCTGCTCACGACGAGCGGCGAGGTTAAAATCATCATCCTGGTGATTGCTGTGTTGCTTTCCGTGATGATCGGATTGAGCATTACGGCCCTTGACAAGCGCGGGGATGAAAAAAAGCAGCATCAGGCGGAAGCCCAGGAGGACAAGCATGAAAAATCTTAAGGTGATGTCGGTCTTCGGAACGCGTCCTGAGGCGATTAAAATGGCTCCGTTGATTGCGGAGCTTCGCAGCCGTCCGGAAATCGAGCCGATCGTCTGCGTGACCGGACAGCATCGCGAGATGCTCGATCAGGTGCTAACGGCGTTTTCCATCACGCCCGATTACGATCTTAATATTATGGAAACGCAGCAAACGCTTTCGAGCATTACGACCAAGGCGTTGCTCGGTCTGCAGGAGGTGCTTACCGAGGTGATGCCCGATGTGGTCTTAGTGCACGGAGATACGACGACGACTTTTGCATCGGCGCTTGCGGCTTTTTACCAACGCATTCCCGTCGGTCATGTCGAGGCCGGTTTGCGTAGCTTTGATCGTTATTCCCCCTACCCCGAAGAAATGAATCGCTGCCTTGCGGGCACGCTGGCCGAATTTCACTTTGCGCCCACAGCGGCAAACGCTGCGAACTTGGCGCGCGAAAGCAAGCCGGGACGTGTTTTTATCACGGGCAACACGGTGATTGATGCATTGAAAACGACAGTGCGCGATACATACATGTTTGAGGAAAACGCGCTCAACGCGCTCGACTTTAATCGGCGTATCGTGTTGCTCACCGCGCACCGGAGAGAAAACTACGGAGAGCCGATGGAAAACATTTTCCGCGCGGTTGCTCGGCTTGCGCGCGATAATCCGGACATCACGGTGGTCGACCCCGTGCATCTCAGCCCATACGTGCGCGAGGTGGCGAATCGCTGTCTTGACGGCATCCCCAATGTGGTGCTGACGGCGCCGATCGGCGTGCTTGATATGCATAATCTCATGGCGCGCTGCAACTTTGTGATGACCGATTCGGGCGGGCTGCAGGAAGAAGCACCTGCGCTCGGCAAGCCGGTGCTTGTGCTGCGGCGTGAGACGGAGCGCCCCGAAGCGGTTGCGGCAGGCACCGTTAAGATGGTGGGCACCGAAGAGCAGGATATTTATGATGCGGCGATGATGCTTTTGCACGATCAAGCTGAATTTGCGCAGATGGCTCGTGCGGTGAACCCGTACGGAGACGGAAAGGCGTGCGCGCGTATTGCGGATAATCTGCTGTACTGCTTCGGCTTTGCGGCGGAGGCGGCTGCGCAATTTACCGTATAGAGAGCGAGACGGGGGGCGCGCCATGAAAAAACGAATTATGCTGATGGCCGCCGCCGTCGCGATTTTGCTGATCGGCATCATCGTGAGCCTTTTTTGGACGGGCCGTGGCGGCGTGCAGGGAAAGATCATTCTGCCCGGCTCCGGTGACGGCATTTCAGGCGTTGATGTTGAAATTGTGGAGCAGAATATTGGAAAGGTCGAGCAGGTTGCGGTCGACCGTGATAATGCGCTCCGCGGGATCGCGTCGCTTCAGCGCCCCGCGGAATATACCTATGCCGCCGACGTGACTTCCTTTTACCCCGGCGGATCAACCGTTGTGCATTTAACGGGTGCGGTGTCGGATTCCTATTGCAAGGCGGCGCAAACCACCCCAAACGGAACGCTGAAGCACACACTGATTACCCCGGACAGCATTTATATCTGGAGCTCGGCCAGCGTCGCCCTTTATAAAGGCGCAAAAGGAGAGACCACCGGCGACGACCTTTTGCTTATGCCGACCTATGAAGAGCTGCTTGCGCCCGACGGAGGGAAAGTGACGGAGGCTCAGTATCATGCGGACGGTAGTCCGGCAAACATCACGGTTTCATTTGAACGCGGGGATAAACGCATGGTGTATACGCTGTCGGTCGAGACGGGACTGCTCATTGCGGCCGAGGAGTTTGAGGGAGAGACGCGGCTATATCGTGCGGAGCTTACGTCTGTTTCCTGCGAAAAGCCCGATGCGTCTTATTTCCGCCTGCCGAATGGCACGCAAGTGAAAGAATAAAAAAAGAGATACGACAAAAGTCGTATCTCTCTGCTTACCGGAAAGCTTTTCGCTAACCCAGTTGTTTTGCGTAGGGGCGAAGCGAGGGCTTGCGCGTGAAAGGGAACGTTTGCACCTTAAAGTTTTTATAGCCCAAGCAAGAACAGTGCGCCGATGATGAGCAGCGTATCGCTGACGTTTTCATCGGAATCTGCAATCAGAAAATAGGCCACGACGAGCAGCAGAATGGTATCGGCATCGATTTCCGGTAGCTTTAGGTTGTTGCCAAGCAGGTTCTTCAGTGATGATGTAAGACCGCCCTTGCTTTTTGCGGGCGCCGGAGCAGGAGTTTCTTCTGCGGTAACGTTGACCGCTTCGGCCGGAGGCGGAAGCGACGGAAACTGGGGTTGCTGCATCGCATTCTGGCGCATCATATTCTGTTGCATCATGTTCTGTTGCATCATATTCTGCGGCATCGTATTATGCTGCGCCATGGGCTGTGACATGACGGGCTGCGCACGGGGCTGCGGCACGAAATACTCCTCGAAGCCGCCGGAGTTCATATAGCGATTATACATGGCATTACTTCCTTAGCAGTCCGAGCGCGGCTTTGGTCGCTTTCGCGAGGTTGGCAAGCCGTATCGCGCGATCTACGCTGCCGGCTCGTTCCTGCGCAAGATAAGGTTTCATTGCTTTGACAAGGTTGAGCTTATCTTCCTTGATGTAACTGTTTTTGCCGGTCAGCGTTCCCAGAAGCTGCGGCAGGGCAAGGGCAGAGGCTATGGAAGATTGCCCATCCGGCGTGCCGGAGGACCCGCCGGAGCCCAGAACTTGGGCGCCTTTTTCGTCCCCGCTGTTTGAAAGCAGAGCGCTCGCCGTATCCAGAATCTTTTTGAGACCCGCTTCATCGCCAAGCAGTTGTCCAAGCTTTTCTTCCAGCTCTGCCATATCGTCACGCTCCGATCAGCTCGACGATTTTAGACGCGAGCGCGGTACCCTCTTTGGTTGAGAGCAAGCTAGACAGCAATACGCGCGCGGGGTCACGTTCCGCAGTTGCGGCGGCGCGTGCGGCGGCCTGCAGCGCATCTCCGCCGCTGCCTCCCAGCATGGTGAGCAGCTGCTTGCCTGTTTCCGAAGCAATCAGGCTGTTGAAGCGGTCTAGCCCCTTAATGATCTTGCCGCCCTGTGGCGTTTTCAGAAAAGCGCGCGCGATATTCTCATAATCCGTCGCCATGGACATACCTCCCATATCTCGTTATACTTTATTATATGAATCTGTTTGCGTAAAGTGACGCAATGTTTGTAAAGGAAGGGCACCCGTGAAACTCTGTATTTTATCCGATTCGCATGGAAATGAACATTTGGTCGAAACAATCCTCATGCACGAACAACCCGATATGGCGCTGTTTTTAGGTGACGGGATTCGTGACATCCTATATACGGCGGAGAGGCTGGGCATACCTTATTTTGCACTGGCGGGCAATTGCGACATCATGGCCTCTGCTCCGCATGAACGGCTGCTGATTCTCGACCAAAAAAGAATCTTAATGACACATGGTCACGCTTATCGTGTAAAAGACGGTCTTTCGCGGCTGAAAGAGTACGCCGTACAGCAGCGGGCGGATATCGTGCTTTATGGACATACACATCTGGCGTATGCGGAGTGGTATGATGGATGCCTGTATCTTTGCCCGGGCAGCGCGGACAGGCGAGGAAGCAGCTATGCGCTGCTGACGCTGCAGGACGGCGCTGTTCGGTATGATTTCCATACGATGGAGTAAGAGGGGATAACGTGGTAAGACAAACGGTTTACGGGTTTCGCAGGATGCTCTTCCCCGGACTGGCGTTGCTTTTTTTGTTTTTGCTTATGATCAGCATCTATGAGACATTATATGGCGTTGTGGAGCAAAAAGCGCTGCTCACGCTCTTTGTTTGCGCTTTTTTTCTTGCAACGCTTTCTCTGATTCTTCGCCTTACGCTTTACTCCTATGAATATTCGCTGGTATGCGATACGCTTGTTGTGCGCTGCTATATTCTAAAAAAAGAACACCGCAGCTATTCCGTGCTGCTGTCTGATCGTGAGACATACTTATATCGCGGTTTGCACTCATGGACGAGCCGCGGTATGATATGGCACAACTGCTGCCTGCCGTTTTTCGGGTGGAAACAGACGCGTGTTGCGGTCGTCTTTGACGGAAGGGACGGAAAGCGCGTCAAGCTCGTGCTGCGTCCTAAGCAGGAGCTTTGTGAAGCGTTGGAGCGTGTGCTGCACGACCGGGACGAAGGGCTGCTTATATCATAATCGAATAAAAAAATCCGCCGGTTTTCCGGCGGATTTTTATAGATCATCTAGCCCTGCGGATGCGCGCAGAGATCGTGCAGAAGGCAGGAGACGCAAAGAGGGCTGCGTGCCTTGCAGATATCTCTGCCAAAGTGAACAAAACGATGGCAAAGCGCCGTCTGCTCTGCGGGGGCAACGATTTTTTTCAGAGCCATCTCAACCTTATACGGATCGGCCGAATTGACCAGCCCGAGGCGACCCGCAATGCGGATGCAATGGGTATCTGCCACGATACCTGGCTGCCCGTAAATTTCCGATAAAATGAGGTTCGCCGTCTTGCGGCCTACGCCGGGCAGCGACAAAAGATCTTCCATGGTATCGGGTACACGCCCGCCGAAGCGCTCGATCAACTCTATAGCAGATTGCTTGATGTCACGCGCTTTGGTGCGGTAAAGCCCGCAGGGATGTACAATGTCGCACAGTTCTTCCAAATCGGCCTCCGCAATGGAAACAAGGGTCGGAAAGCGGCGGAATAAGACCTCTGTCACAAGGTTGACGCGCGCATCGGTACACTGAGCGGAAAGGCGCGTTGCAAAGAGAAGTTCATAGTCAGCCTGCGCCACAAGGGAGCATACGGCAGGGTAGCTTTGCGCAAGGCGAGAGCCGATTTCGGCCGCGCGCTGTTTTTTTGTCATAGGATCACCTGGAATTCTTTTTTTGCCATCATAGCATATTTCGGTTGAAATAGTCAAACAGAACCGATATAATCAAAATAATGTCTAACTGATTTTGCGGAGGTTTACATGGATAAGAACATTGAATTTGTCAAAAGCTTTGACAATGAGGTTGGAGCCGCTATGGAGTGCGAGTTCAACCGTCAAAACAGAAATATTGAGCTAATTGCGTCTGAAAACTTCGTGAGCCCCGCTGTGATGGCGGCGATGGGTACCTGCCTGACGAATAAGTATGCAGAAGGCTACCCCGGCAAGCGCTATTACGGCGGCTGCGAGTGCGTTGATGTCGTGGAAGACATTGCGCGCCGCCGCGCGTGTGAGCTGTTTGGGGCCGAACACGCCAACGTGCAGCCCCACAGCGGAGCTTCGGCGAACAACGCCGTTTATTTCGCGCTCGTCAAGCCGGGCGAAACCGTGCTCGGCATGAACCTTGCCCACGGCGGACATCTTTCGCACGGCAGCCCCGTCAATATCTCCGGTACATATTACAACGTCGTGCCTTACAGCCTGGACGAAGAAACAGAGCGCATCGATTATGACGCGCTTCGTAAAACCGCGCTTGAATGCAAGCCGAAAATGATCATCGCCGGCGCGTCGGCTTATCCCCGCGAAATTCGCTTTGACATCTTCGCCGATATCGCCAAGGAAGTGGGCGCTTACCTGATGGTCGATATGGCGCACATCGCCGGACTGGTCGCGGCAGGGCTGCACATGAGCCCCATTCCCTATGCCGACGTTGTGACGACCACGACGCATAAGACGCTGCGCGGCCCGCGCGGCGGTATGATTCTTTGCCGAGAAGAGCTTGCAAAGACGATTGATAAGGCGATTTTCCCCGGAACGCAGGGCGGCCCGCTTGAGCACATCATCGCCGCCAAGGCGGTGTGCTTCGGTGAGGCGCTCAAGCCTGAGTTCAAGACCTATCAGGAGCAGGTCGTCAAAAATGCGAAGGCGCTCGCAGAAGCGCTCGTCGCAGAGGGCTTCCGCCTCATTTCGGGCGGTACGGATAACCACTTGATGCTCGTCGACCTGCGCAATATGAACGTCACCGGCAAAGAGCTGCAAAACCGCCTCGACGAGGTGTTTATCACGCTCAACAAAAACTCGATCCCGAACGATCCTGCCAGCCCGTTTGTGACGAGCGGCGTTCGCATCGGAACGCCCGCGGCGACAACGCGCGGCTTTAAAGAGGCGGAAATGGTGCAAATCGCCCGCTTCATCAAGATGGCAGCCACAGAATTTGAGACGCGCGCCGACGAAATTCGCGCGGGCGTTACCAAGCTGTGCAACGCGTTCCCGCTCTATCGCTAAATAACCGATCAAGCAAAAGCGGACGGATACCGTCCGCTTTCTGCATATCAAGTATACTCTTGCGGGAGGAATAGGATGCTGGATAAAAGCGTGCCTTATTTTGAATATGCAAACGAGCACTACCCCCAAAACGTTGCGCTGCTTAGAAGCATGGGTCTTTCGGTATAGGCCGCGCACGGTGGCGTGAGAGTAATTGAAGCGGACGGATTCCGTCCGCTTTTTTGCTTGCCCTTCGGAGCATTTTGAGGTAAAATAAAAGCGTATGTAAAGAATCGAGAGGAGCTGGGTGTTATTCGCACGCAGGTTATGGAAATAGCGTTTGACAATGTCACAATTTCGGAGGCGGTAGATATCGCCCTCGGACATTTGAGCCGCGGCGAGCGCTGCCGCGTTGTGACACCGAACGCGGAGATAGCATATGAATGCAAAAAAAATATCGCGCTGCGAGACATTATCAACACCTCGCAGCTTATACTGCCGGACGGCATCGGCGTAATCTATGCCGCGAAATTGCGCAAGCGGGCGCTTAAGGGGCGCGTGCCCGGCATCGACTTTGCGTCTGCACTGCTTGCAGCGCTGCAAAACACGGGCAAATCGGTGTTTTTGTTTGGCGCGAAACCCGGTGTGGCCGACAAAGCCGCCGCAAATCTATGCAAAAAATATCCCGGACTGCGCATCGCGGGTACGCACAATGGGTATTACTCGGACGATGCCTCGGTGGTGCGTGCCATTAACGACGCGAAGCCGGACGTGCTCTTCGTCTGCCTCGGAAGTCCGAAGCAGGAGCAATTTATGGCGACGCGCGGAAGCGCACTGACGGCGACGGTGATGATGGGGCTTGGCGGCTCACTTGATATCTTCGCCGGCGAGGTACAGCGCGCCCCGGAATTTTATCAAAAATACGGTCTTGAGTGGCTGTACCGCCTGCTGACGCAGCCGAAGCGCTTTTTCCGTATGCTCCGTCTGCCGGCCTATCTGCTGTCTGCGGTGTTTTACCACGAGAAAAACAGAGGGGTGGAGGAATAATATGCTGCATGTCGAGTTGGTTGCGCATACGCCGATGCCGGAAAAGCTGGTTGCGGCAGCTGCAAAGCTGTGCTATTCCTCGGTCGGTGCGGCCGATATCATGGAGGGGCTGACGGAGGAGAAGACAGACCGCTTTCTCGCGATGCTCACCGAGCTTGGGCACGAAAGTCCCATTGAGCACGCCACGTTTACCTTTGCCATCGAGGGCGTTTCGCGCTCCGTGCTCGCGCAGATTACACGCCATCGCATCGCGTCGTTCAGCGTGCAGTCGCAGCGCTATGTGCGCGCCGAGGGGTTTTCTTATGTGATTCCGCCCGCCATCGAGCGGGACGAGAAGGCGCGCGCGCTGTTTCTTCAAACGATGCAAGATATTCAAAACGCGTATGACGGCTTGGCGGAAGTGTTGCTTTCAGCCAAGCTCGCGCTGCTTGAACGCGAAGGAACGCTGAACGACAGAACACGAGCGGCAGCCGAGAAATCGGCGATAGAGGATGCGCGCTTTGTACTGCCCAACGCGTGTGAAACCAAAATGCTGATGACGATGAACGCGCGCTCGCTTTATAACTTTTTCCGCCTGCGGTGCTGCAACCGCGCGCAGTGGGAGATTCGCGAGCTTGCGTGGCGTATGTTTGATCTGTGCCGCGAAGCGGCGCCCACGCTGTTTTCCAAGGCAGGGCCTGCCTGTGTGCGCGGCGCGTGCTCAGAGGGGAAAATGACCTGCGGAAAAATGGACGAGGTGCGCGCGAGGGCGGCGCAATGAGCGGAAAGCTGTTTGTCATCGAGGGTGTGGATGGCAGCGGAAAGACCACGCAGTTTCGCCTTGTGTGCGAAGCGCTGGAGGGAGCCGGAGCAGAGTTCCGCAAGGTGAATTTCCCGCGTTATTCAGAGCCTTCGAGTGCGCTTTTGCGCATGTATCTGGCGGGCGATTTCGGCAAAGATCCGGCGGACGTCGGCCCCTATGCCGCATCCGCGTTTTTCGCCGTCGACCGTTACGCGTCTTATAAGACCGATTGGGGCGAGGCATACCGTGCCGGCAGCACCGTGCTGTGCGACCGCTATACCACCTCCAACGCCATCCATCAGGCCGTTAAGCTGCCTGAGGAGGAACGAGACCGGTATTTAGATTGGCTGTTTGATTTTGAATATGAAAAAATGGCGCTTCCAGAGCCGACCGGCGTCTATTTTCTCGATATGCCGGATGATATTGCTCAGCGGCTCATTATCGCCCGACAGGGTGAACAGGGAGACATTCATGAGCTGAACCACGACTATCTTGCGGCATGCCGCACGGCGGCGCGCGCCGTCTGCCGCCGCTGCGGATGGACGGTGATCGACTGTGTGCGGAACGATGTGCTGCGTACGCCGAACGATATTTGCCGTGAAATTACAGAGCATATGCTGAATCAAATCAGGGGATGAATGATTGCATGTTGACATTTTCAAAAATAGAGTTATCGGATAAACAGGAGATGGAGCGTTATCTGTCCGTCGAGCAGGCGCGGTTTAACGAGCGAATGTTCACCGGGCTGTATATCTGGAGTGGGCATTACGACACAAAAAAATGTATTCAAGATGGATTTTTATATCTCATGGCATCCCCGTCCTACGGAACGCTGACCTATTATGCGCCGACCGGCGTAGGTGACGTAGCGGAGGCGATGCGCGTCATCGATGAAGATGCGCGCGCACGCGGGCAGGACTACAAGGTGTTTATTCTATCCGAAGCGCAAAAAGAGCGTATCAAACAAGCGATGCCCGATCGATACGACTTCGTGTTTGACCGTGACAATGCCGACTATATCTATCTTGCGCGCGACCTTATTGAGCTGG
>MEFT01000065.1:0-7202 GCA_001725215.1 Clostridium sp. SCN 57-10 | reverse complement strand
CTGGAGGGAAAGCGGTATCACTCCAAGCGTAACCACATTCGCAAGTTTGACGCACTGTATGACGGGCGGTGGGAATACCGCGACATTGATCCCAACAGAGATACGGATGAGCTGCTCGCATTTCAGCGGCAGTGGTGCATCAAAAAAGGGGATCCCAATGCGGAAGACTACCGTTTCGAGCACTGCGCGATTCGCCGCGCACTCGTGAACTATGACGCGCTTGCCATGCGGGGCGGCATGATTCGTGTAGACGACAAGCTGGCCGCGTTTACGCTTGCGTCGCCGCTGACGCACGATACCATTGACATTATCATCGAAAAGGCCGACGCGGACTACGAGGGTGCGTATGCGAAGATCAACCAGGAGTTTGCCGCCCGCCGCTGCGCAGATTTTGAATATATCTGCAGAGAAGAGGATATGGGCATCGAGGGGCTGCGCCGTGCCAAGGAATCGTACAAGCCCGCATTTTTAGCCGATAATATATTGCCGTTCCGAAGAAATGAGGCTGTTATGATACGAAAAGCGTGTGCATCTGATTTACCGGCGCTGATCCGGCTGTATGACGCCTGCTTCCCCGGTGAAGAGGCGTTCAGAGCATGGTTTTTCAAGCACGTCACCGCTCCGGAGCACATCCTGCTTGAGGAGGAAAACGGCGAGCTGCGCGCCGCGACGCACGCGCTTCCGGCTGCGCTTGAGTATCGTGGTGAGCGCTTCGGAGCGTCATATATCTACGCCGCCGCGACCGAGCCGCGCTTTCGCAGAAGAGGACTGATGCGTCTGCTGCTCGAGCACACGTTTGAAGAGGCGCGCCAAAGCGGCATGGACTTTTCCGTTTTAATTACCGAGAATGATTCGGTGTTTCCGTTTTATTTCGAGCTTGGCTATGTACCGTCCTTTTGCGTCAGTCGTGAGACGGTTGTCGCAAACAGGGACGCGTCGCTCACCCTGCGCCGCGCGCAGGAGGGTGATATCCCCGCCATGCTCGGCATTTACCGTGCGGAGACGGCCGAGCTGCTGCGCATCGCGCGCGACGAGGCATTTTTTCGCCTCGCACTTCTGCAGTATGGAGAGTCCGCCTATGTCGCGTGTGACCCGTCGGGAGCGGTTACGGCATATGCCTTTGCGTATCAGGAACCCGAACGGCTTTGGGTGACCGAGGCGTTCGGTGCGCAGCATACCGCACTTTGTGCCGCGGCTGCCGCCGAGGCGGGCAAGCGCGAGGCGGTCGTCAATACCGCGGCGCGGCGTGCACAGGTGCCGATGGGCTGTCTGCTTCCGCTGACGGCGCGGGGCAGGGAAGCGGCGCGTGCCGCCGACCGGCGTGCGGCATACATGAATTTGATGTGGAACTGAGGATACTATGGAGCCTTTGAACGCAAAAAACGAGATGAGACGCAAGCTTCTTGCGCTGCGCAAGCACGAGCATGATGCCCACGGTGCCGAAGACGAAGCGCGTTTTTGCGCATATGTCACCGCGCTGCCGCAATATCAAACAGCGGAAACGGTGTTTTGCTATGTTTCTTTCGGCAGCGAACCCCTGACCCATGCATTGCTCGCGCGTATGCGGAGCGACGGTAAGCGTGTCGCCGTGCCGCGCTGCGAGGGCGGCGGCGTGATGAAGGCGAAGCTTGTGTCGTCGCCCGACGAGCTGCAAGCGGGTATGTACGGCATTTTGGAGCCGGGCGCCGACGCGCCGGAGGTTCCTTTTTCCGAGATTTCGCTCGCCGTTGTGCCGTGCGTCGCGTGCGACCGCGCGGGCATGCGCCTCGGGCGGGGCGGCGGGTATTACGATCGTTTTTTGGAAAGCTCGTCGGCATACAGCATATGTCTGTGTTACGAGGCTCTTTTGATGCCGCAGGTACCACGAGAGGCGCACGACCGGGCGGTAAATGCCGTCATCACCGAGCGCGGCGTCTATCCCAAGGTATGAGGATATAACATTGAAAAAAGAACGCTTGTTGCTGCTCTCCGCCTTCATGCCGCCGCTCTGTATGGGCATGCTGATGGGGTTTGAATATCTGTTCACGTCGGGCAAGCTTCCGTCAACGCCGCTTTATGCGATGCTTGCCGAGCTTGCGGCTTTTCTGCTTCCGTTCGCAGTTCTGCTATTGCTTTCGCGCTTTTCCCACGAAAAAGAAAAGCCGGTGCTTCGTCTCGGACGTAAGCTTCCGTATGCAAGCGCGTTTGCGCTGTTTGCGGCGGCGGCGGTGCCGCCGGGCGCGTTTCTGCTCAATGTCATTCAGACCCGCGTTGCGGGTCCTGGAAGCCTTGAGGCAACCGAGGCGATTTACGCAAACGGAGAAAAGGCGGAGCTGTGGCTGTTGCTTGCGGCGTTTGCGCTTGTGCCTGCCCTGGTAGAGGAGCTGTTTTTTCGCGGAGCTTTGTTCGGCGTATATGAGCAAAATGGAACGATGCCCGCGCTGCTTTTGTGTGCCGTCAGCTTTGCGTTGGTGCACGGATCGACCAGTCATTTTCTGGCCCCGCTGTTCGCCGGTTTCGTTTATGGGTATCTGACCTATGCGCTTCACTCAATCTGGCCCGCGGTGTCCGCCCATTTGCTCAACAATGTATATGCCTTGTCGGTAGCGCGGCTTTCCGCCGCCTATGAGGCGCTGGGGTTATGGCCCTATTTTATTCTATTTAACGTCTTCTGTTTTTTTATTTTCCTGTATCTCTCGATGCGCAGCCTTGAAAAGTTGCTGGAGCGCGGCAGGGTGCCCAAATTCCAGAAGGCGGCATGGGGCAAGGCGGCGGTATCGACACTGTTTTCACCCGGCTTTTTGCTTCTCGTGCTGATGTTTGCCATGAAGGCATTTTATTGATATCGGAGGTTTTTATGGAATCGAAACGCCCTGCGGGAAACCCTCCCGCCAAAAAGCGCAAGCGTTCGCGCGGTATTGCCGGCATGCTAGGGGGCACGCTGAGCTATATTCTGCTTGTGATCGGCATATCGCTGATTTTGTCGACCGTTGCGATTCTTGCGGCAAACGACGTGCTTGCGCTTGTCAAGCCGGAGCACGAAGTAACGGTCAACGTAGAAGCGGAGCTTACGCCAAGGCAGATGGGCAAGCTGCTTAAGGAGAACGATCTCATTCGTTATCCGTTTTACTTCACGATATTTGCCAAAATGAAGGACATTACGACCTTTGACACAGGCAAATACGATCTGAGAGCCACGATGGATTATGGTCAGATCATTGACGCGCTGCGCCGTGTTTCCACCTATAAGGAGACGGTGCGCGTCACCATTCCGGAGGGCTACACCATCAAGCAGATTGCGCAGCATATGGAAGAAATGCAGGTGTGTGGCAGCAAAGAGTTTATCGAAACGGCAAATACCTATGCGTTTAAGCACACGATGCTCAAGGATGTCCCGATGGAGGAAAACCGCCTAGAGGGATATCTTTTCCCCGAGACGTATGAGTTTTACAAAAACGACAAGCCGGTCAATGTCATCAATAAAATGCTGAATACCTTTGTCGACCGCTACAGCGATGAAATGATCAAGCTGACCGAGCAGGCGGGCATGACCATCGCGGAGGTGGTCAACATAGCATCGCTTGTCGAACGCGAAGCAAAGCTGCCCGAAGAGCAGACTAAGATTTCCGGCGTCATTCACAACCGCCTGAACAGCGATAAATACCCGTTCCTCAACATCGATGCAACCATCCTCTATGTCACGGGGCACAAAGAGGCGCTGACGGCGGAGGACCTGAAAATTGATTCGCCGTATAATACCTATACCCACAAGGGGCTTCCGCCTACGGCGATCTGCAACCCCGGTCTGCCCGCCATGCTGTCTGCCATTCAGCCGGAGAAGCACAAGTATTACTTCTATGTGGCAACCCCGAAGGATGGCAGCCATGTATTCACCAAGACCATCGAAGAGCACAATAAGGCGGTCGCCGAAATGAAGAAACTTGCCAATGGTCAGTAAAGTTCCGGAGCTGCTCGCACCGGCAGGAGATATGGAGAAGCTGCGCTTCGCGCTGGCTTACGGTGCGGACGCCGTCTATTTTGCGGGAGAAAGCTACGGCATGCGCAGCGGCGCGGGGAATTTTTCGCAGGCCGGTCTGCGTGAGGCCGTCGCGCTGACGCACGTGGCGGGCAAGCGCGCGCTCGTTACGGTAAACACCATGCCGCGTGGCGCAGAACTTGACGCGCTGCCCGCTTATCTCGCGCTGCTTGACGAAATCGGTGCAGACGGCATTATTGCCGCCGATATGGGCGTGATTCCGTTGGTCAAAAAGTATGCGCCTCACGCCAAGCTGACAATCAGCACGCAGGCCAACGTGCTCAACCATGGCGCTGCAAACGCCTATCACGCGCTGGGAGCCGACCGCATCGTGCTGGCACGCGAGCTGACGCTTGACGAAATTGCGGCCATACGAGCAAAAACCGACCCATCGCTTGAGCTGGAAGTTTTCATACACGGCTCGATGTGCATGGCGTATTCGGGGCGCTGTATGCTGTCTAACGCGCTGACGGGGCGCGACGCAAACCGCGGCGCGTGCGCGCAGCCCTGCCGGTGGGAATATGAGCTGGTCGAGCGGCAGCGGCGCGGCGTCTACATCCCTGTGCTGGAGGACGAGCGCGGCACCTATATCTTTAACTCCAAAGATCTGTGCATGATCGACCGTCTGAACGACCTGCTTGACATCGGACTTGACAGCTATAAAATAGAGGGTAGAGCAAAGACTTTCTACTACGCGGCCGTCGTTACGGGCGCATACCGCAGGGCGCTTGACTATGCGGTGGCACATCCGCACGCGCCGCTGCCCGCCGACATTGCGGAAGAGGTGCACAAGGTAAGCCACCGCGAATACGGATACGGGTTTTACGACGGCCGCAACGACCTGCAACACCGCGAGGACTCGTCATACATCCGCACCTATGACGTGTGCGCCGTCGTCGAGCAGTGCGACGCGCTTGGGCACGCCACGCTCAGCCTGCGCAACAAATGCGCGCCGGGCGAACAGGCCGAGCTGCTTTCGCCCGACGAGGGGTCGACACCGTTTATCCTCGAGGTGTTTTATACCGAGGAGGGCGACGAACTTGCGGAGGCCTCACATCCGATGATGCGCTTTCGCACTCGGCTGCCGCGCTACGCGGCGCCGTTTTCCCTGATCAGAAAGAAAAATCAAGAGTGGATTGGATGAACAACGATGGAAAAATTGGGACTAAATGAGCTTCGCGAGAAATTTCTTTCATTTTTTGAAAGCAAAGGGCATTACCGCCTGAAAAGCGCGCCGCTGGTGCCGCAGAACGACCGCTCGCTGCTGCTCATCAACTCGGGTATGGCGCCGCTCAAGCCGTTTTTCACCGGAGAGATAGAGCCGCCCGCGCCGCGCGTCACGACCTGCCAGAAGTGTATCCGTACGCCGGATATCGAAAGCGTTGGCAAAGACTCGCGCCATGGCACTTACTTTGAGATGCTGGGCAACTTTTCGTTCGGTGATTATTTTAAGCGCGAAGCGGCCGCATGGGCTTGGGAGTTTGTCAAAGACGTCGTCAAGCTGCCGATCGACCGTGTTTATATTTCGGTGTTCTATGAGGACGACGAGGCGTGGGATATTTGGACGAAGGAAATTGGCGTAGCCGAAGACCGCATGGTGCGGCTTGGCCGCGCGGATAACTTCTGGGAGCACGGTGTCGGCCCCTGCGGCCCCTGCTCGGAGATCTATTTTGACCGCGGCGAGCAATACGGCTGCGATAACCCGAACTGCGCGCCCGGCTGCGACTGCGATCGCTATGTAGAGTTTTGGAATCTGGTATTCACACAGTTTTGCTCGGACGGAAAGGGCGTATATTCTGCGCTTGCCCGCAAAAACATCGACACCGGTATGGGGCTTGAGCGCCTTGCCTGCATCGTGCAGGAGGTCGGCTCTCTATTTGAAGTCGATACGATGATCAACATCACAAACCATGTGTCGAGCATCACGGGCGCGCGCTACGGGCAGTCTGCAAAGACCGACGTATCGCTGCGCATCATCACCGACCATATCCGCAGCACGACCATGATGGTGTGCGACGGCGTGATCCCCTCAAACGAGGGGCGCGGCTATGTGCTGCGCCGCCTGCTGCGCCGCGCCGCGCGCCACGGCCGTCTGCTCGGCGTCGAGCGCCCGTTCCTTTATGAGGTGTGCGACACCGTGATCCGTGAAAACGAAGGCGCATACCCCGAGCTGCGCGAAAAGCAGGACTATATCAAAAAGCTAATTCAGGTAGAGGAAGAGCGCTTCTGCGCGACCATTGAGAGCGGTCTGGTCATGCTTGACCAGCTGATCGCACAGCGCAAGGCGAACGGCGAAAAAACGCTGGGCGGCGACGATGCGTTCCGCCTGTATGACACCTACGGTTTCCCCATCGACCTTACGATGGAAATCGTGGAGGAAAACGGGTTGGCGGTCGACCGCGCGGACTTTGACCGATTGATGCGCGAGCAGCGCGAGCGTGCGCGCGCCGCGCGCGGCGATGCGTCCGCGCTTGCTTGGGGAAGTGAGCAGCTTTCGCTTTCCGAGCTGCCCGCCACTCGTTTTCTGGGTTATGACACGCTTGCCTGCGCGGGGCGTGTCCTCGCTGCCGTATGCGAAGAGGAATTCGTCGGCGCTTTGTCCGTTGGGCAAAAGGCGGCGATCATCACCGACTGCACGCCGATGTATGCCGAAAGCGGCGGACAGATGGCCGACCACGGCGTGATTACCGGCAAAGACGGTGTGTTCACTGTACACGATGTCAAAAAGACGGCGGACGGAAAGTTTTTGCATGTCGGCGAGCTGACGCAGGGCACGCTTTCGGTGCCCGAAGATGTGACGTTGACGGTTGACAGCGCGCGCCGCTCGTCGCTCATGCGTGCGCACTCTGCGACCCATCTGCTGCAGAAGGCGCTGCGCACCGTGCTCGGCGGGCACGTCGAGCAGTCCGGCTCGCTGGTCGAGCCCGACAAGCTGCGCTTCGACTTCACGCACTTCGCAGCTCTGACGGGTGAGGAGCTTGCCCGCGTTGAGGAGATCGTCAACGAGGCTATTCTTGAAGGACTTGCAATTGACACGCGTGAAATGTCCATTTCGGAAGCGAAGAAGCTGGGTGCGATGGCGCTATTCGGCGAAAAGTACGGCGACGTTGTGCGCGTCGTCACCATGGGAGACTTCTCCGTTGAGCTTTGCGGCGGCACCCATGCGGACAATACGGCGCGCATCGGA
>MEFT01000064.1 GCA_001725215.1 Clostridium sp. SCN 57-10 | reverse complement strand
TCTTCGCCCTCCTCGTGCAGCGTCCAAAGCTCGGGGTTGTTGGACGGACACAGCTCCCAGTACATGTTCATATAAGTATTTGCGACACCGCCGTAGCGGCCGTGCTGATAATAATCGTCGGTATAGCTGAGCGGCATGATGCACTTGAGATGCGGGGGCTGCAGCGCGGCGACGAGCGGCTGAATGATGCCGAAATAGGAGTAGCCGTGAAGCGCGACCTTCCCGCTGCACCACTTGCATTCGGTGCCCGCCCACTCGATCGTGTCGTACACGTCGAGCTGCTCCTGCGGGTTATAAATGCCGTAAAACGCGCCTTCGCTCTTGCCGATGCCGCGCGGATCGGGAATGATGAACGTATAGCCGCGCGTGACGTAAAAGTCCATGTCGCCCGCCTCGAGACTGTGGTCAAAATAGTTCGACTTGCCGGGCAGCGCGCCGTGCCGCAGCGCCTGCATTTCTTTGCCGTAGGCCGACCACGCGATGAGGGCAGGCGCCTTTTCGATCTCGGCGGGATGGTAAATATCGCAGAAAATCCTGCAGCCGTCTCTCAGAACGATTTCAACGTCTCGCTCAATCGCGACGGTATACACAGGTTTGGAGAGCTGCTCCAGATTTTTCGTGTATCGTCTGTCCCAGTAAACAGGGGTTTTGGGAAGACCGGTCAGTTGCATAAACTCCTCTTGCAGCATAGAAATCGCTCCTTTATGATCATTTATGAGTTCGCGTCTCTGCAGCTGAACTTGGGTTAAGGGAGTCTGCGTCTGCCCGCGCCGCACTTTACATGGCCATGTCAAGCTGTCTGCGCGGCAGGCGCGGACTTCCAACCCGTTCTGCATCTTAACCGTACAAGATTTTTTGCCCTCTGTCTGTCAGAAAACTGACACAGCGGAGCAAAAAAAATCGCCGCAGGCATTTCCTGCGGCGGGAGCACTGCGCTCAGCAGCGCAGCTCACTATTCAGAATAATGTTCAGCAGGCGGTCGACGTCGAGGACGCACAGCTTGCCGCGGTCGGTGGCGATCCATCCGTCGCGCCGCCATTCGCTCAGCACCTTCGCGGCCGTCTGCCGCGCCATGCCGGACGATGCGGCAAGCGCGCCCTGCGTCACGCGGATTTCGCGTATGTGCCGCTTGTCCGCAACGCCCGTCAGGTTCAAAATGGTGAACGCAAGCCGCCCCGGCGCGTCGAGATACATGGAATTCACCATATTCTGCGCGCTGTTCGTCAGCCGCTCAACAAGCTCGCGGATGACGACGCTGCACACACTGTAATTGCTCTGCGCAAGCCGCAGAAACGTCTCCTTTGGCATCAAAATCAGATTTGCGTCTTCCGTCACGATCGCGGTGTTCTGATACTCCATGTCTGTCATAATGGCCGTTTCGCCAAAATAATCTCCCGGGCATTTGACCTTGACAATAACGTCTACGCTTTCGCGGTAGTTGACCGATTCCATAACATAGCCCTGGCGCAGAAAATACATAAACTTTGCGGAATTGCCCTTGCGATACAGAATGGCTCCGCGCCGAGGGTGCGAAATGACGCAGCGTACCGCCGCCTCCTCAAGCGCCGCAAGCGGGACGTTTTGAAAAATATGCGTCGTCTTTAAAAAGCCGCTGATATCGCCCGTTTTGTCCGTGAGCATAAAAGCCCCTCCCTACCATGCGCTTTTCCTGATCCTGCGCTCAGTCTATCACATTCTCCGGCTGAAGCGCAATGCCGTGTTTTATAGATGAAAAGCCGAAAACGCAAAGTACCTACAAAAATCACATTCATTCCAGGGCTTTGATATACATTTTGCATAAAAACAAGTTGCTTTAATCTCTATCTTTTTGTCTTGCAGGCGACACACTGTTGTGCAGCCGCAATGGTATATTGAAGTTACAATCCTGTATACGCGGGAGCTATATGGCCATGTCAACATAATAGAAAGGCGGCGTAAACGAATGACAAATACAAAACAGAAAATGGGGCTGTTTTCCTGCATTCTTATGGCAATAGGCAGTATCATCGGCGCCAGCATCTTTGCGACGACCCCGATTGCGATTAAAATCGTGGGAGGAAACGGCATCGTTCTCGGCTTTATTCTTGCGGCTGTCGTTGTCGTCCTTCGCACCCTGCCCGAGCTTATTATGTCTGCGGCCCTTCCCGCCAACGGCGCGTCCTATATGTACTTAACCCGCCTTGTAAACCCGTATCTCGGCGCGCTTGACGCGTTTAACGAGCTGATGGTCGGCGTTATGAAAATCGCCACCATGTCGCTTACATTCGCCGTTTACTTCAAAATGCTGATTCCCGCAATTCCCGAGCAGGTGACGGCCATTGCCTGCATCATTCTGTTCACCATTATCTCGACCTACGGCGTACGCGCCTCGTCTTCGGTGCAGAACATTGCGGTCGTTGTGCTGCTTATTGCGCTCGCCGCCTTTATTTTCGGCGGCATCGGCGCTGCCACCGTCAGCTTCGCGGAAGTCATCAGCACCACCGTGCAGCTTAGCTCGCTGTGGGCAGCGATGGGTATCATGCACGGCAGCCTGATCGGCGCAAATGTGCTCATCTACGCCGCGGAAGACATTGAAGACCCCGGTAAAAACATCCCCATTTCGTTCGCCGTTTCGACCGGCATCACCGCGATCATTTATGCTATCATGGCCTATGTATGCGTCGCCGTTATGCCCAACTTCTATGAAATTGACAATCTTGCCACCGTAGCGGGCAAATTCCTCGGTTCTGCGATGCTCGTCTTCTTCATCGCGGGCGGCGCGCTGCTCGCCGTCGTCACGAGTATCAACTCGGCGATGCTCATGTTTTCGCGCATCAACTTCTCCGCCGCGCGCGACGGTCTTTTCCCCTATCAGGTATGCAAGAGCAATCAATACAACGCGCCCTTTGTTTCGCTTTGGATCATCGCCGCGGTTGCGACGTTCTTTATCGTGAGCGGTTTTAATCTCAACGACGTCGTAAAAATCACAACCATCCCAGGCCTGCTGCTCAGCCCGATCCTCTTCCTCGGCGTATTCCGAATCAAAAAGTTCTACCCGAACTGCTATAAAAACTCGTTCCTTAAGACGCCACACTGGCTCAACTGCGTATTCTCCGTCATCGCCATGGCCGTCTGCTTCTCGCTCGGCTATTATGTGTTGTTCCAGATGGAGGCGAAAAACTGGATCAGTATGATTGTCTACTACGCCCTCGCCGTCGTCTACACGATTTGGCGCGTCTCATACATCAAGAAAACGGAGGGCGTCAACCTGTTTGAAAAAATGCGCACCACCTACCAGCCCTGGGAAGCGCGCGAAGAAGCCGCAAAGGCGTCGCTTGCAGAAAAAGCTCGCTGATGCCTCACAAACCACGCCGCGGAGTCTGCAGGGACTCCGCGGTTTTTCATACGGCGCAGGCAAAAATTTTGCTTGTGTCTTCTCAGATGACAGCGCAAGAAGAACCGACGTGCTACCATGTAATAAGCCAAAAGGTGACAGGAGGTATCGTCTTGAAGAAAAGAATTACCGATGTGCTGGGCATCGATACGCTGCCCAACTACTGGGACAAACGCTACGTCAAAAACCTTGACAAGCTCTCGCGCCCTCTCTATGAAGTCGAACGCCTTGAAGACGTATGGATGACGCTGCGCGACGGCGTGCGCCTCTGCGTAGACGTCTATCTGCCGAAGGGCGCGGATGCCGTGCCTGCGCTCGTCAGCTGGTCGGCGTACAGCAAGGAGATGCAGAACATAAAGCGCGGCGCAATTCCGCCCGAATCGCTGCTCTTTGACCACAGCCTCGAGGCGGGCGACATCGATTATTTCGTCAGGCGCGGCTATGCCTATATCATTCCCGATCCGCGCGGCATCGGCAAGAGCGAGGGTGAGTTTTACGGCGTTTACAACCCGATTGAACGCCGCGATATTTACGACGTGATCGAGTGGGCCGCCGCCGAGTCTTGGTGCAGCGGCAGCGTCGGCATGGTCGGCTATTCCTACTTCGGCATCTGCCAAATTCTCGCGGCGGCCGAGCAGCCGCCCCACCTCAAGTGCATCATGCCGTGCTCGTTTGTCGACGATTATTATCAGCACGGCTACTATGGCGGCGTGCCGTCTACCTACATGAGCATCTATTGGGAACTGTGCCCGTCAAACAAACCGGTGCCCTGGTCGCTGCTCATGTACGGCGAGGAAAAGATGAAGCAGATGATGGCAGAGCGCCTTAAAGACCCGGACATCGCGGTCAACAGCTACTTCACAAAGATTTTGACGACGTGGCCGCCCTATTACCACACATTCTTCCTCGACTATCTGCTCCACCCGCTTGATGACGAATATTGGTGGCAGCGAAGCGCCAACCGCATGTACGATAAGGTGAAAGTGCCCATTTATCTGCATTGCGCGTGGTCGCCCCTCGGGCGCTGGAGCGCGCCCATCTTCTCCGCGATGAACGACGACCGCCTCTCCTGCCCCAAGCGTCTCGGCGTTTTGGAGGGATATGACGGACTCGAGCTGCCCTACCGCGCGCTCAACGAAGAGTGCCTGCGTTGGTATGACCACTGGCTCAAAGGCGTTGACACCGGCATCATGGACGAACCGCCCTATAAGTTCACCGTGCTGGGCAGCGGCGTGCGCTATGAAAACGAGTGGCCGCTCGCGCGCACCGAATGGAAGAAGCTCTATCTGCGCTCGTTTGGCCGCCTGCGTTGGGACAGCGAACCAGACGGCGACCTGCCGCCCGACGGATTTATGCACCTGCCGCCTTCGATTTCAACCGAGGTCAACAAGCTGGTATACAAAACGTCGCGTTTCCCGTTCCCGCGTGAAATCACGGGGCCGATCGAGGCGCACCTGTGGCTGTCGATCGACACAGAGGATGCCAACATCCTTGTGTCGCTGTGCGATGTATTTCCGGACGGCACGCGCATGCCGCTCATCCGATTCGGCGCGCTGCGCGCCTCTCACCCGCTCGATGCCGAGCGCTCGACGATCGGCGCGCCGGTACACGACAATACGGTTTCCATCCCCGTCGTACCTGGCGAAATCCGCGAATATGTGGTTGAGATCAACCCGACGTCGATGGTCATCCCCGCCGGCCATTGGCTCGAGCTTGAAATCACGAGCCAGTGTCCCAACCCGAGCCATACCGAAAGCTGGACGGGCAAGGTGGGCAATATGAACCTCATTCCGACGAACACGACGACCTCTTACAAAATTTATCGCGACCGCGATCATCCGTCGTATGTTTTGCTCCCTCTCATTCCGCATACGCCGGCGGAACATTGGGTGCAGCCTTTCCGCGACACGGATGAAATAGAGATCGACGGTTAGTTTGTCACTACATTGGTAGGCAAGGCCTGTCGCAGAGTGTGCGCTCTGCGGCAGGTCTTTTGCCTTTGATAAGCCGAGCCGGCGACCCGTACGGGGCGCCGGCTCTTTATGCTTTATTGCGTCGCGGCTGCCGCGCCGTTACTCTTTTGCGGGATCCGCGAGGTGCTTTCCGCCTTTTCTGCGAGGGATCAGCGTGACAAAGCCAATCGCCAGCAGAGACACCCCTGCAAGCAGGAACAACTGATCGCCGAACGTGCTGCCGGTATAGGGCAACTCGCCGTCTTCAATGTCTACGATGATTTCTTCCCAGCCTGCGACCTCAGGCTCTTCGCCAATCTTGGTGTTGCGCAGCGTAAATTTCTTGTTAAGACGCTCCGCCGCAATCACGATGGTCAGCTCCTCGTCGGAAAGCTGATAGCCAGCCGGTGCTCGTGTCTCCCTGACGCTATAACTGCCAAGGGGAAGATTCGTGAACTTTGCGATGCCGTCCTCACCCGTGACGGTTGACATGATGCGTTTGCCCGTGTCATCGTAGAGTGTGAACTCGGCGTCCGCAAGCCGCACATTGCCCGGACCGACTTTTATAAGCGTCAGGCTGCCATACGTTTTGGTCACATTCTCGCTAAGCTTGCGATTAACCACCGTGAAGGAGAGCGCGGCATCTTTCTCAAGCGTAAACGAGAGTATCTGCGCACTCCGCTCATAGCCCTTGGGCGCGGCGGTTTCACGAATCGTATAAGCGGCGTTTGCGGGAATGTCGGCAAACTTCGCGATGCCGTCCACATCCGACACGGCGGACGCAACAGCGGCGCCGTCCTTGTTGTAGAGCGTAAAGGTCGCCCCCGCCAGCTGATTGCCCTGTTCATCGGTCTTGAGCACACTGACGCTTCCCTTTTCGTAAATCGTCTGATTGACCATCGTAAAGGAAAGCGCGGCGTCCTTTTCAAGCGTGAACGTGAGCGCCTGCGTGCTCCGCACATATCCCTTAGGCGCAGTGGTTTCACGGATGGTGTAAGCGGCGTTCGCGGGAATGTCGGCAAACTTCGCGATGCCGTCCTCGTCCGACACGGCGGATGCAACGGCGGCGCCGTCCTTGTCGAAGAGCGTGAAGGTCGCGCCCGCCAGCTTGTTACCCTTCTCATCAGTCTTCAGCACGCTGACGCTACCCTTCTCGTCAATCTTGTGGTTGACCACGGTGAAGGCGTAAACCTCGTTCTCCTTCTGCGGGTTCAGGTTGATTTCCGTATCGCTCAGTTTATAGCCCTTCGGTGCCGAAGATTCGCGAACGGTGTACTCTTTGAAGAGCACGAGGTCTTCAAAGAGCGCTATGCCGTCGCTGCCGGTGGTCACAGTCTGCAGAACTTCCGTGCCGTTGCGATAGGAGACCGTGAACACCGCGCCCGCCAGCTCGTTGCCCTTTTCGTCGGTCTTAAGGACGGAAATCTTGGCCTTCGCCTCGATCATCGGCGCGGGTTCATTTTTAAGGGTATCTCCATTTTTGCCGGAGAAAACAGGAGCAGCTACGGCGGTCTTACTTCCGTCGGTATAGCTGACCGTCATGGTAAGTGTCTCTTTCGTCGTCAGATAGCCGCCGGGCGCCGAAAGCTCTTTTATCGTATACATTTGGCCATCGGCATTGACCGGAACCTTTTCGAAGGTTACCTTGCTGTCCTGTGCCTTTGCCGTCACCACAAACTCCTTGCCGGTGTCGGCCATGCCGCGCAGCTCAAAAATTCCGCCGTCTATCTTGAGATCCGCCCTGGTGGAATGCACCTTGTTAAAGGTCACATCCGTGACGGCAGGGGCGTTTTTGAAGGTTTTTTCAAGGCCGTCATAAGCTGCCGCGTTGCCGCCATCTCCCGTGATGGCAACATCCAAACCGGTATGCAGTGCATTGTAAGCGACCGCCACTCGGAGAATGGTATCACTTGCGGGTCTGAGATAGCCGCCCGGAGGGGTGATCTCTCGGATCGTATAAGTGCCGATGGTAACGCCGTCAAAGGACACAGTTCCGTCAGTCGCCGCAGATACGGTCTTACTGACGGCATTGCCCTTGTGATCCGTGCCGGACAGAAGGAACGAACCGCCGGAAAGGCTGACGTCTGCAAGGTCGGTCTTTTTGAACGAGACTCTTGTCGCGTCTGCCGCGGTGGGCTCATTCACAAACTTTCCGGTCGCGCTTCCGTTATAGGTAACTACCGTTCCCGTTTTGTCGCCGTTATAGCCGACGGCGACGGCAATCGACGCGCCGAGTTTAAGCTGGTGTCCGGCGGGCGCTTCGGTTTCCGTGACGGTGTAGCTGCCGATGGGAACATTGTCAAACGTAACCGTTCCGTTTACCGCAGAAACATCCGCAATG
>MEFT01000063.1 GCA_001725215.1 Clostridium sp. SCN 57-10 | reverse complement strand
GAGCGGCACTTCGCTCTTTTCGCGCTTGCCGCGCTGCACGCCGCGCACGCGGCGCACCGTCTCGATCTCCTCGCGCAGCTTCTGAATCTTGCGCCTGATGTGGCGGCGGTCGGTTTCAAGCTGCGTTTCACCCGGTCCGCGCGTGCCGATCGGGCTTTTGCCGCCCGACGCGGTCTGGCGCACCAGATGCCCCCACATGCCCGACAGAAGGGGCAGGATATACTGATATTGTGCAAGCTCGACCTGCAGCTTGCCTTCGCTCGTCTTTGCACGATCGGCGAAAATATCAAGGATGAGGGCATTGCGGTCGATGACGCGGCAATTAAGCTCTTTTTCAAGCGCGCGCGTCTGCGACGGACTGATTTCATTGTCAAACACAGCAAGCCCCAGCTCGTTCGCAGCGATCAGCTCGCGCAGCTCGTGCGCCTTGCCTTCGCCGATAAAGGTGTGGGGGTCGGGCGTGCCGCGGTTCTGAACGGCGCGCAGCACCTCTTCCCCGCCTGCCGTGTGCAGCAGTTCGGAAAGCTCGTCCATCGTTTCGTCGGTGGAATCGTCAAAATCCGCCAGCCCCGGGCAGCTTACGCCGACCAGAACGGCACGCTCGTTGTTTTTCTCATGGACTTCTTTCAAGTTGACCCTCCCGTCTCATTACAAGGCGAAAATTGGATAAAAACGGCGCCCCTGCAACAGGACGCCGTTCACGCAGCATTATTTCTCGATGTTAAAACGCTTCTTGAAACGATCGACACGTCCGCCGGTATCGACCAGCTTCTGCTTGCCGGTAAAGAACGGATGGCATTTGCTGCAGATTTCCACGCGGATATTATTCTTGGTGGAGCCTGTCTCAAACTCGTTTCCGCAGGCGCAAGTGACCTTCGTCAGCTTGTACTTCGGATGGATTGCCTCTTTCATCTATATCACCTCGCATCTGAACTTACATACAACATTTATCTTACCATAAATAACAGAAAAGCGCAAGTTTTTTTTATATTTGAACACGTCCTCGCGACGTTTTGTCAGAATGAGCAAAAATGGGTTGACTTTTGCGCCCGTATACTTGATAATTTACATGTTCGTCACACAACTGTCAAGACTGTATTGTATAATTCACTATAGTTTTGTCCGTTAATTACTTAATATCAAGGATGGTTACAATGGGAAAAGGAACTAACAACCACCCGGCTTCCCCTGCCGCCAAGGGTGAGAGGGTAAAAAAAGTCACGGTTCGTGTTTTGGCGGTACTCGTGTGCCTCTGCGTTTTATCAGCCATGCTCTGGGGCGTCGGTGCTACGACCGGTATTCTCCAGCGCTCGATCACTATGATGACGGTGGGCGGCACCGATATTTCCACACTTGAGTTTCAGATGTATTACCGCGACGCGCTTTCCAATCTGATGAGCACCTACGGCTCTTATTTTCAGCAGCTCGGCTATAACATTTCCACTATCGAAAACCAGTCTGCAGACGGTAACCTGACCTGGGGTCAGACGCTGCACAACAACACCGTCTCCCAGCTCACCGAGCTTTACACCCTTTACGGCGAGGCGAAAGCCGCCGGCTATGTAATGGACGATTTTGCGCGAGCACGTGCAGACGCCTATATAGCAAGCATCGCTTCTATCGCGCAGGAAAACGACATGATGACAGCAAAGTTCATCAAGACCGTTTACGGGAACTATGTAAAGGAATCCGACCTGCTTGAGATCACCGAGCGCCGCTTCACGGCCCTTGGCTATTATCAGCAGCTCAAAGACGGCATCCAGGTCTCGGATACCGATATCAGCAGCTATTATGACGAGCATAAGGATGATTTTGACGGCGTAAGCTATCGCTATTTTAACTTCCCGTATAAAACCGTAACCTATACAGCCCCGGCAGACGGTAAGCAGCCCGCAGCAGGCGATCCGACCAGTGCGGAAGACGCCACCAAGATGACCGAAGCCAACAAAGCGGAAGCCAAGAAGCTGGCCGATGATATGCTTGCCGGTATTACTGACGAAGCGAGCTTCATCACGCTGGCCCGTAAGAACGCCTCTGCGGAAGACGCCGAAAAATATGCCGACGACAATGCCACGCTGATTGAGGGCGCCAAGGTTGCGTCCGCTTCGGGCGCGCTTGCCGAGTGGTATACCGAGGCCGACCGCAAGACGGGCGACACCGCCGTGATCGACAACGGCAACGGCTATACCGTTATTTATTATCTCTCGCGCGGACGCAGCGAGGATCCCACGGTCAACGTGCGACACATCCTCATCCAGACGCAGGAAGCGTCTGACACCGCGACCGACGAAGAGAAGGCCGCCATTGAGAAGGCGAACGCCGAAGCCAAGACCAAGGCCGAGAAGCTGCTTGCCGACTTTAAGGCGGGCGAAGCCACCGAACAGGCCTTTGCGTTGCTTGCCGTCAAGAACTCGACCGACACCGGCTCCTCTTCGCAGGGCGGTCTGTACGAAAACGTATACAGCGGCCAGATGGTTCCCGAGTTTGACGCATGGATTTTTGACAGCGCACGCCGCACCGGCGACGTCGACATCGTGCCGACCGAGTATGGCTACCACATCATCTACTTCGTTGGCAACGGTCCGGCGCGCTGGCAGGGCGAGGTTCGCGACACGCTGATCGACAACAAGTACAATGAGTGGAAGACGGAAACCTCCGTCAAATACCCCGCAACGGTAAACAGCTTCGCGTCGAAGATGTTCTAAATCAAGCGATCAAAAGGCTTGCTTCCATAAGGAAGCAAGCCTTTTTTGCTGTATAGATACGAAGGACTTGCGGGGCTTTACTCGACCGGTATCACCGCACCCGCATACTGCTCGTTGATAAACTGCTTGATGGCATCGCTGCGCAGCGCGTCAAGCAGCGCAAGCACGGCGGGGTTTTGCTCGCTGCCCTCTTTGACGACGATGGCGTTCGCGTACGTCAGCGCCTCAGAGTCGGCCGATTCGCGCGCAAGCGCGTCGGTGCTCGGCTTCAGGCCTGCCTGAATGGCATAGTTTGCGTTGATGACGGCAAGATCCACATCCTGCAGCGAAAGCCCGAGCTGCGCGGCCTCCAGCTCTTTGATATCAACGTTTTTCGGGTTTTCCACAATGTCAATCTTGGTTGCTCCCAGCCCTGCACCCTCTTTGAGCTTGATGATGCCCTGTGCTTCGAGCAGCAGCAGCGCGCGCGCTTCGTTGGTTCCGTCGTTCGGCACGGAGATCACGGCGCCGTCGGGCAACGCGTCAAGCGTCGCCGTTTTGCCCACGTAAATGCCCATCGGCTCGTAGTGTATATCGCCCACCGCGACGAGATGCGTGCTGTGATCGACGTTAAACTTCTCCAGATAGGGCTTGTGTTGGAAGTAGTTTGCGTCAAGCTCGCCCTCCTCAAGCGCCGTATTGGGCAGAACGTAGTCGGCGAACTCGACGATCTCCAGTTCGATACCCTGCTCCGCGAGTGTGTCCTTCACCTGTGCGAGGATTTCGGCGTGGGGGGTCACGCTCGCGCCGACACGAAGCACGGTTTTTTCAGCTTTTGCTGTTGTGGTCGCCTCCTCGGTGGCTGCGCTTCCCGTGGTTGTCGTCTCGCCCGTGCCGGCGGGTTTGCCGCAGGCGGCGGTCGCCGCGAGGGCAAGGGTCAATGCGAAGATCCAAAACTTTTTCATGTTGTTTTCTCCTTATATCAATTTATTTTTGGGGGCTTATCAGCGGATGCGTTTATCCATTTTGCGTGCAGCTCGGTTGCCGATCTCTTGAAACAGCTGCACGATGAGAACGAGCAGTACGATCATAACGAGCATGACGGACGTTTGCTTGCGATAATAGCCATAGTTGATGGCGATGGCACCCAAACCGCCTCCGCCCACGATGCCCGCCATCGCAGAATATCCGAGAATGGTCGTCACGGCGATAGCCGCTCCGATGAGCAACGAGGGCAGCGCCTCTGGCAGCAGCACCTTGCATACAATCTGCAGCGGCGATGCGCCCATCGAAAGCGCCGCCTCTATCACACCGCGGTCAACCTCCTTCACCGAGCTTTCCACCATGCGCGCCAAGAACGGTGCCGCGGCGATCACAAGCGGCACGACGGTCGCCATCGACCCGATGGTCGTGCCAACGATAAAGCGCGTAATGGGAATAACTGCGACCAGAAGAATGAGAAACGGCACAGACCGCAGGCAGTTGATGACGACGCCGAGCACGCGGTTAAGCGCGGGGCGCGGCCATACGCTGCCCGTCTCGGTCGCGACGAGCAGCAGCCCGAGCGGCAAACCGATAGCATAGGCCGCGGCGGTGGAAAGCAGCGTCATATAGAGGCTTTCGAGAAAGCCAACGCCGAACAGACACAGCATTTCATTGCTGAACATACGTTTCCTCCTCATAACTAATTTTCAGCTCATCCAGATAGGCGAGCATTCGACCGTAAAGCACGGGGCTTTCCGGCATTTGCAGCAGCATGTGGCCGTACATTTTGCCGTCGATATCCTTGGTGTCGGCAAATGCGATGTTAACCGGCGCTCCGCAGTGAAGCACCATACCCGCGACCACGGGTTGGTCGGTCGAGCTGCCGTCAAAAATCACGCGCAGCAGCGGCCCCTTGCCGGTAAAAGCCGCAACACCCGGTCCGCGCGGCGAAATGAGCGTGCGTGCTGCCTCGGTCGACGGGCGGCGAAACACATCCTCGACCGCGCCGCACTCGGCAACACGGCTGTCTGACAGAATGGCGACGCGCGCGCAAATCTGCTCAACGACGCGCATTTCATGTGTGATGACGACCACCGTGACACCCAGCTTGCGATTGAGCTCCTTGAGCAGCGCGAGAATGGACTGCGTCGTCGAGGGGTCAAGAGCGCTCGTCGCCTCGTCGCACAGCAGTACCTTCGGGTTTGTCGCCAGCGCGCGCGCAATGGCGACGCGCTGCTTCTGTCCGCCCGATAGCTGCGCGGGATATGCATCCGCCCGGTCGGCAAGACCGACAAGCTCGAGCAGCTCCGCGGCACGCATCCTTGCCTTCTCGCGGCTTATGCCCGCAAGCTCAAGCGGAAAGCAGATGTTTTGCGCAGCCGTTCGCTGCATGAGAAGGTGGAAGCCTTGAAAAATCATGCCGATTCCCTGCCGCGCCGCGCGCAGTCGGCGTTCGCTCATCGCCGTCAGCTCCTCACCGCCGACGGTGACCGTTCCCGCCGTCGGCCGCTCGAGCAGGTTGATACAGCGCACCAGCGTACTTTTGCCCGCGCCCGAAAGCCCGATGATACCGAAAATCTCGCCCTCCATGATGTCAAGGCTGACGTCTTCCAGTGCGACGACGGCGCTTTCTCCGTTGCCGAACACCTTGTGCAGTCCCCGAATTTGAATCATTGCCTGCTTCATAAAGCCCTCCCAAACGCAAAAAAAAATCGTCCTCGATGCAATGCATCAAGGACGATCGAAAATATCGGTCGTGGTACCACCTTGGTTCGCCGTTTCCTCGCGAAAACGGCCTTTGAGAGTACAAGCATACTCCTGCACGATGACGGGTGCAACCGTCGCAGCCTATGCGGGAAACCGCAGTCGGTGCGCAACTCCAAGACCATGTTCGGCTCTGCCTTCCGTGCCTCATCTCACCAACCGAGGCTCTCTGTGACGTATCTCAGCGCTTACTCTTCTCTTCATCGTCTGTTCGATTCAATTGTATGGTTGACAGTGTACCGCGAAAGTTCTCGCTTGTCAACCCCCACATGAAAAATATTTGCGGCGTTTTTCATATTCTTTCCGCAAAACGCATGACTATACGCGCACCGCGCGGCCCGTTCGCAGAAAGAACACAATGCGCTCACGTACGGGCAACCCTAAAATCTTCTCGGCCGCGCGTCCGTAAATCGCAAGCTGTAAGCGGTATTTTTCGGCGTGCGCCGTCTCAGCACCCGGCTCCACACGGTCAGTCTTGAAATCGAGCACGGTCAGCACACCGCCCTCCTCGATCATCAGGTCAATCGTGCCGTTCATCAAAATCTGCTCGTCGGTCAGCCCGTTTTGCAGCAGCTCGTCGGGTGTAAACAGCGCGGAAAACTCATACTCTCGCCATACGCGCACGGCTCGCGCCACACGGCGTGCCTCTTCGCTCATAAAATACCCCTCTGCCATCCAAAGCAGCTCGTCGTCGAGCACGCCACGCTCCAACACGCCCTCGCGCTCCAGGCGTTCGAGCTCGCGCGCGCAGCCGTGGGGTACGGCGCATACCGCGTGGCTCGCGCGCTCTAAAAAGGCGTGCAGCGCCGTTCCGCGCCGTGCCGCCGCGCGGTCGTGGGCGCGGCTGTGCTCTGCCCGGCGGAAAAATCGCGCATAGCGGCGGCGCTCGGCTTCATACAGCTCGCCCGCGTCTGGCGCAAGCTTTTTCGCACCCGTCGGCGTCAGCTTGGAGGGCAGCGCGCTCGCCTGCGCGTGCGCGTAGCGCTCGTCGATGCGTGCAAGGTAGGGCGCGTCGTCGCGCGGCGCGCTTTCTTCCTGCCGCACGCCCGCGCACCAGCGTTCACCGCGCACATCCTCGCCGCAGACAAACGAACAAACAAGCTGCGCGGGGTCGCCCTCTGCCGGTACCGGCGCGTTTTCGCCGCAATAGCCGCGCAGCACCTGCGCGCCGGGATGGTAAAGCAGAGTCGCGCCGATCCACGCGGCAGCGGAATTCTGCGCGGCAAGCCGCTCCGGCTCAAATGCTCCGGCCGCACCCTCGTCCGCCCATTTCGCCAGTGTTCTTTCTGCATTTGGCAGAGCCATCACGAGCACGAGCTTTTCTTTTGCGCGCGTCAGCGCCACATAGAGCTTGCGAAGCTCCTCGGCGCGCTGCTCGCGCCCCAGCATGGCGCGCACGGCATGGTGCATCTGCGTTTTGGTTTCGATGTGCGTTTCGTCATCGCGCAGCGAAAGCCCGATGCCCAGCTTTTCATGAAACAACACCGGCTTGCGCAGCGAATCGGTGTTAAACTGCTTGGCGAGATCGGGCACGAATACGATGGGAAACTCAAGCCCCTTCGAGCGGTGAATGCTCATAATCTGCACCGCGTCGCCCTGCGGCGGCGCACCCTGCGGCTCGATCTCCTTTTCGATGCGGCGGTCGATCAGGCGTAAAAAGGCGGAAAGACCGCGCACGCCGCCGCTTTCAAACGAGCGCGCCAGCTCATAAAGCCGCGCAAGATTGTCGCGCCGCCGCGCGCCGCCGTCAAGGGCGGCAAACACGCCGTATGCGCCCGTCACGCCGTACAGGCGCGCGACAAGCTCAGACGCGGTCAAATCGCCCGCGCTGTCGCACAGCGCGTTCAGCTCGGTCAGAAACGCGCTTGCCTTTTCGTTTGTTTCGGCATAGGCGCACAGCGCGTCAAAAAAGTCGCCGTCGGCCTTTGCCATGCGAATGTCGCACAGCTCGTCGGGCGTGAAGAAATAAAGCGGCGAGCGCAGCACGGAAATCAGCGGCACATCCTGCCTGCGGTTGTCAATGATACGCAGATAAGACAGCATGACAGAAACCTCGATGCTGCCAAAAAAGCCTTCTCCCCCTCCGCTGGCCGACGGAATGTTCAGCTCGGCAAGCGCCTGCGCATAGTAGGGCGCCTTCGAGCGGAACGAGCTGAGCAGTATGGCACAGTCGCCCGGGCGCGCGGCGCGCATTGCGCCGTTTGCGGCGTCAAGCACCTCCATGTCGCGCAGCAGGGCAGACAGACGCGCCGCGACGAAGCGCGCCTCGACCAGCGCCTTTTCGGGCGCGTCCTCCTCGCCGTCAGACGACGTGAAACTCCGCGGGGCACGCGCCGGGGTAAGATGCGCCGCAATACAGTGCTTCGTCGTCCGTATAGTCTATGTCGCCGAACTCGCGCGTCATCAGCCGCGAAAACAGGAAGTTACAAAGTGAAAGCACCTCGCCGCGCGAGCGGAAGTTCCGGTTGAGGGCGAGCCGGCGGTCGCCCCCGTCCGCCTCGTCATAATCGCGCCACGCAAGGTATTTGCGCACGAAAATCTCCGGCTCGGCAAGACGGAATTTATAGATGCTCTGCTTCACGTCGCCGACGAGAAAGACGCTGCCGTTCGGCGGCGTGACGGCGGCAAAAATGGTGTCTTGAATTTCGTTGGTATCCTGATATTCGTCGACGAGCAGCTCGTCGAGCGATGACGCAACCTCCTGCGCGACGGGCGTGCGCAGCAGCGCCAGCGCAAGATGCTCCAGATCGGAAAAATCGAGCAGGTTGCGCCGCTTTTTCTCCGCGCCGTACAGCACGCCGAACTCGCGCACCAGCGCGCACAGCTCACGCACGAGCGGCTGCGCCCGTGCCGCCTCCTCCATCACACGCTCGGCGGGCGCGCAAATCAAATCGGCGCGAATGGTCTTGACGATATCGTTCGCGCGCGCTTTGACGGCAAGGCAGAGCTCGTGCTCCGCGCGGTCGCCGTCTTTCGCGGCGCGCGGCGCGCGCGGATTGCTCCACGCGCCGAGCTGGGTACGCAGCGCGTCCCACCCCTCATCGGCAGCCGTACGCAGCGCTGCAAGCCGCTGGCGCACCTCGTCCATCACGGGTATCCATTTCCGCTCGCTTTCGGTGCGTGCGCCGTCCGCAAGCCATGTGCACCGCTCACTCACGCGCGCCAGCGCATATTGCAGCATGTTTGCCGCATTGCGCAGCAGATAGGCGCCCCATGGCGTGTCGCCCGGCTCGGCGGTGTCGTCACCCTCGGCGGCGCGCGTCAGCCACGCGTCGGGGTCGGGGTGGCTGCGCAGGCGCTCGTACATATCGAGCACGACCTCGGCAAGGCGGCCGTCGCCGCGCTCTTCGCAAATGGCGTCGCACAGCCGCTCAAACGCGGGCGACGCTTCGGCGCAGCGACGTTCGAGCAGCTCGTCCATCGCAGCCTCTTTGAGCAGATCGTATTCGGTTTCGTCGCTCAGCATAAAGTCGGATGATACGTCGCACAGCGGGGCGTGTGTGCGGATCAGATCCATGCAAAACGAATGGACGGTCTGAATCCGCGCCTGTGGCAGAAGCGCAAGCTGCCGTTTGAGGTTTGCGTTTTGGGGGTCGTCCGCCAGCCTTTCGAGCAGGGCTGATGCGATTTTGGCGCGCATTTCGCTCGCCGCGGCGTTGGTAAAGGTGACGACGAGCAACCGGTCAATGCCCCTTGGGTACGCTTCGTCGCACAGAAGGCCGATGACGCGCTGCACGAGCACAGCTGTTTTGCCCGAGCCGGCCGCCGCGGAAACGATGAGCCGCCCGCCGCGGCTTTCCATCGCCTTGCGCTGCTGTTCAGTAAAGCTAATCGGCATCGCGTTCGCCCCCCTCCCTCTCATATTCGCCGGCGAGCGCTTCGTGCACCTCGGCGGCGGGCAGCGCGCGGATGCGCCGCTCCTTGTCCTTTTTCATCGTCATATCGAAATGGCACGCCGTTTTAAACTCGCACCAGTCGCAGACGCCGTGCGCGCGGTCGGTGCGTACCGGCTGCGCCTCGATGTCACCGCCCGAGACGAGCCGCGCAAGCTCGCGCAGCACATCCTCCGTCTTGCGGACGATGCGCCCGAACTGCTCGGCCGTGGCGACCGCGTCGCGCGCTTTCACGCCGCCGTTTTCGTCAAGGGCGGCGGGCAGAAAGCGAAACGAGCCGCCCTCTGCGGGGTGCTCGAGCGCACACACCAGCTCGGGATCGCCGACGAGCAGCCCGAGTCTGCGGCGTTCGTCGGCAACGCGC
>MEFT01000062.1 GCA_001725215.1 Clostridium sp. SCN 57-10 | reverse complement strand
CAACTGATTTGGGTTCGCAGGACATCCGAATTTTTTTCGGATGTCCTCTTTATTTTCCATATTAAATTCAGACGTGTATGTAAAGCGGCAAAATTATATTAGCCATTCACACTTTCTGCTCTTGCAAGCCGCATCAAACAATGTTATACTCTACCATAGAGATAATACATCGAATCATCGATGTCAAACATCAGATTCATTGGAGGAAAAGTTATGATCGACTACAGCAAAGTTGTCACACCGCTCGTTGCGCAGGTAAAGCCCTCCGGCATTCGTAAATACTTCGGTATTACCGAGACCATGCCCGATGCTATCTCCCTTGGCGTTGGCGAGCCTGACTTCATTACGCCCGACCACATCATGCAGGCTGGCATCGACTCGCTCAAGCAAGGCAAGACGCAGTATACTGCAAACGCTGGCTTGAAAGACCTTCGTTACGAAATTTCAAGGTATCTTGACCGCCGCTTCAATATTTCCTACAATCCCGATGACGAAGTGGTTGTTACCGTCGGCGGCTCGGAGGCCATTGACATGTGCCTGCGCGCTTTCCTCAGCGTGGGCGACGAGTTCCTGATCCCCGAGCCTGCGTTCGTCTGCTACGGCCCGCTTGCCTCGATCACCGGCGCCGTGCCTGTCGCCATCCCGACGGTGAAGGAAAACAGCTTTAAGCTGACCGCCGAGGCTCTTAAGGCCGCCATTACGCCGAAGACCAAGGCTCTGCTTCTCTCCTACCCGAACAACCCCACCGGCGCCGTTATGACGCACGATGAGCTTGTTGAGATTGCAAAGGTTCTGGAAGGAACCAACATTGTCGTCTTCTCCGACGAAATCTATGCCGAGCTGTCTTACGGCCTCAAGCATACCTCCTTTGCGTCACTGCCCGGTATGCGTGAGCGCACCGTTGTGGTCAGCGGCTTCTCCAAGGCCTTCGCCATGACCGGCTGGCGCCTCGGCTACTGCTGCGGCCCCCGCGAGCTGATGCAGTATGTCCTTCGCCTCCACCAGTACGCCCTGATGTGCGCCTCCACCCCTGCACAGTATGCCGCTATTGAGGCGCTGCGCAACGGCATGGGCGACATTCAGTACATGGCGGAGAAGTATGACGAACGCCGCAAGTTCCTCTATAAGTCGCTGCTCGACCTTGGCTTTGACTGCTTCGAGCCGCAAGGCGCGTTCTACATCTTCCCCGATGTTTCGATGTTTGCCAAAGACGGCACCGACTTTGTTGAGCGTCTCATTGAAGAGCAGCATGTCGCCGTCGTCCCCGGCGAGGCCTTCGGCGATTCGGGCAAGAACCATGTCCGTATTTCCTATGCCTACTCGCTCGAAAATCTTAAAAAAGCGCTTGATCGTATCGAAAAGTTCATTGCGACCCGCCGATAAAAACCCTCTTCCCTTTTTCATAAATAGAAAGGCGCATCCAAATGGATGCGCCTTTTCGCACGTCTGAGTAAAAGCAAAATAGTGAGATTATACTCATTTTGTGAAATCAATGGGCAAATGATTAAATTGGCAAGAATAGCAAATCAGGTTTGCTTTTTCAATATTAAGAGGCTGTTTCAATATTTGCGGCTTGATAAATCCATTTAACACCATCTGAACATCATAGCATTCGCCTTCGTCTATCGTTTCATTTAACAAAGGACATACATAGCTCTGTTCCATAAGATACCTCAAAAATTATAAAATTCCTATTCTACTGTTTAACTGAGCAAACTTTGATTTATCATACCATAACTTAATTGCATAAAAAAGACATAACATTTCCTTACGGAAATGTTATGTCTTTTTGGAGCGGACTACGAGGCTCGAACTCGCTACCTCCACCTTGGCAAGGTGGCGCTCTACCAGATGAGCTAAGTCCGCATGCGCCTCCCGGACGATTGCCCAGAAGACTTATACAGTATAACCCGTCCAGCGAGATTTGTCAATACTTTTGGATCAAATTTTAGCTAAAGTGATAAAAATTTGTGTCCCATGAAAAACGCCTTGTCGCTTCACTTGTTGTGTAAAGGTAGATGGGTCTGCGCACCGTAACCTCTTGCCCGTCGCCCGGCGTTTCTGCCGGTACGGTTTCGCTCGGGAAAATATCGTCCGGAAGGGTTTCTTCTTCCGGCACCGTCTCTCCGGTGGTCGTGGTCGTGCTGTCCTGCGGGATGGAAGGCAGCGTTTCTTCGCCCGGTTCGGTCGGTTTGGCTTCAATACGATATTCGCTGGTCGTTACGTCAAAATGCAGCGTTTGCCCTTCGGTTTTCACAACAAGCCAGCAATAAGGTTCGCCCGCTTTTTCACCCAGCACAAATTGACTGGTCATCCCAAGCTGTGCGCACAGCAGCTTTGCGGCGAGTACCATGCCCGCCTGCGACGCGCGATGCTCGATCAGAGCGCCGTAAGCCGTATAGCGTGAGATGCGCGGCAGAATGACGCCGGCGCCCGCCATGCCCACCGTATCATCCGCAAGATAAGTAACGTTTGCACGCAAATACTGATAGATAAACGTCATCTTTTCCTTTTCGGTTTTCCCGGTGAATGCGGCGCAAATATCCCCCGCCGCTTCCTCAAGCTGCTGCCTCTGTTTCTTTAAGGTTTCAGTTTCTTCCAAATACTTAATCGAAATCTCCACGATGCGGTTTTGCGCGTCCTCGGGATAGTTCGTAACGCCGATTTCACTCAATCCGATTGCGGCAGCGGGGTTCGATGTCCAGCATTGTATCAAACGATTGCGAAAAGTATCCTCAGAATCGGTAAACGTCAGAAAGGAGTAGACATGTCCTTGCCCGAAACTTTGGAAAATATCTGTAAGGCTACGCTCAAAATCATACATACTCAAAACCTCGGACACCGCGCGTATCTCCTCCGTTGCACGACGATACTGCATGGTAACCTTCAGCTTGCGATAAGAAAGTATGCTGGTCTGCTCAAACAAAATGGATGACACGGCATACATGCCAAGCGGGTTTTCCGTCGTCATCTCAGTCGTAATGCTTTTCAGATCCTCATCCAAATTTCCGGTGTAGTCGCTGATGCGCAGTGTTTCGTTGGTACGCGCAGAACGGATGATGTTGAGCACCGCATTGCGCAGGCTGAAAAAGCTGCTGATCGAGTTTTGATCGGGAAATTCCTTCACATGCGCGTTGTCCGCATGAGGGACCTCGACATAATACTCCCCTTCCGAGCGCGCAGTACAGCCGCACAGCACGGCGAGGCACAATATGCATGCAAGCAAAGACTTGATTCGTTTCATGCCGCGCCCGCTCCCTTCAGACTAAAACTGCTGATTATAATGGCTCTTGAAGCCCTCTCCGAAAATCTCGTTTGCCGACGTTACGATCAAAAATGCGTCGGGATCGCTCTCGCGTACGATTTCCTGCATCTGCGGAAACAACTGCTTGCGCATGGCGCAAAGAATGACGCACTTATCGTGGTTCGTGTAGGCGCCCATACCCTTTAAGTATGTTACACCGATGTCAAGCTTGAGCAGTTCGCTCACGATTTGCTGGTGCCTGTCGGAAATGACGTAAACAAGCTTTGCGGAATCGGGTCCGTAGAGTACCGCATCAAAAATCAAAGAGAAAATGACGAGCGAAATACCCGCGTAAAGCGCCTTATCGATATTTCGAAATACAAGCGCCGCAGCGGCGACAACCGTGCCGTCAAGAAAAAGCATCATTTTGCCAAGCTTTACATATGGGTACTTAAGCTTAATGAGACGTGCCAGAACGTCGGTGCCGCCCGTCGTTGCACCCGCTTTGAACACCAGCGCGATTCCGAAGCCGGAGCACGCTCCACCGATGACGGCGGCAAGCAGCGGGTCATGCGTCAGCGCGCCGAACGGCGCGATAAGGTCAATAACTGCGGATGAGAAAACGGTGGCGAAAATCGTGGTGTAGAGAACGCGAAAACCCAGCTTCCATGTTCCGACGATCATAATGGGAATGTTGAGGCACAGGATGATCACGCCGGTGGGCAAATGAATCAGTCGGTTGAGCACGATGGCAATACCGCTGACACCGCCCGGCGCAAGATTGTTCGGGTCAAGCAGGAAAGCAACGCCCGCGGCGTATATGGCCGAACCGATCAGGATAAAAACCCAGTCTCGGACGAGCTTTTTATAGTTTCGTTTTTTCATCGCACGCCTCCTGTATAAAATCAGTCCCGTCCGCCATGAGCACCGAAAGGCGCGTATACTGCGCGGTAACCTCTTCCGGCAGAACGCCTGCCTGCGTCAGCGCGGTTGTGATATAAGCCGGGTTCAAAGGATCATCGCCCGCCTGAAGCGTGGCACGGCAGACAAGCGCGCCGTCCTGACATTCAAACGAAATGGCGCGCACATAGTCCTGCACACTGATTTCTTTGGTGCCTCGCTTCGATCGCTTTTCTACGCGCAGCGGCGCACCCGCAAACGCATCGGCCGCACGCGCCGCATCGCCCTCCGGCCACCGGATTTCATATTCGCACCAGGCGATGGCCGAAACCGAACGGCTTGTCCCGCACACCGCCAGCGCTCGGATGCCGGCGGGAAACGCGCCGTTGAGCCGCACAAGCAGCTCGTCTGCCTCGACCGGCTCAAGCAGCTCAAAGTCGCACAGCTCGCACCGGCTTGCAAAGCCGGTGGACAGCGGAACAAGAATAGACAGCTTAATGTGCGGGTTAAACCCCTCCGAATAGCGTACCGGCAGCTTTGCGCGGCACATGGAGCGCTGAATGGCCTGCATCAGGTCGAGATGCGAAATGTAGGCGGCCGCGCCGCTCTTTTCAAACAACAGTCGAATCTTATACATCGCAGCGTCCTCCTTGCGTCAGCGAAAGCGCACCGCAGTTGCGGCAGCCAGCCTTGCAGTCGGGCGTGGCAATTCCCTGCCGCGCACGCTCGTATTCGGCACGCAGATATTGCTTGGTCACGCCAGAGGATATGTGATCCCACGGCAGCACCTCATCTTCTCCCATTTCGCGATTTGCGTAGAAGACGGGATCAATGCCGCACGCTTCAAAGGCACGCATCCATTCGTCAAAACGGAAGCATTCGCTCCAGCCGTCCAGATTGCAGCCGTTGCGCCATGCCTGCTCGATCACGGCCGAAAGGCGGCGGTTTCCGCGCGCCAGTGCCGCTTCGAGGAAGCTGGTGTTTGCATCATGCAGGCTGTAGGTGACATTTTTCATACGCAGCTCGTCCATCAAAAGCTTCTGGCGCCGCGTGACCTCCTCGCGGTCGATCTGCGGACACCACTGAAACGGCGTCTGCGCCTTGGGCACAAAGGTGGAAACGCCAACCGAAACGCGCACGCCGCGCGAGCGGTAAAGCGCGTTCTTGCGGAAGCAGTCCATCACATTGCGCACAATCTGCGCAATACCCTTGAGGTCTTCGTCCGTTTCGGTCGGAAGCCCCATCATAAAATAAAGCTTAATGCCGTTGTAACCCGCGCCGAATGCGACCTTGCACGCCTCAAGCAGATCCTCTTCGCGCAGATTTTTATTGATAGCATCACGCAGGCGCTGCGTGCCGGCTTCGGGCGCAAACGTCAGGCCGCTTTTGCGCACCTTCTGCACATTTTCCATCAGGCTTAGGTTAAAGTTGTCGGCGCGCAGCGAGGGCAGCGCAAGGTTGATGTGGCGCGGCTCGAAGTCTTTGACCAGGCTCTCGCACAGCACCTCAAGATGGGGATAATCACTCGAGCTGAGCGACGTCAGCGACACCTCGTCATATCCCGTATGATCCACCAACCGCTTTGCCTGCGCTTCCAGCGTTTCCGGTGCCTTTGCGCGGATGGGGCGATAGGTATACCCCGCCTGGCAGAAGCGGCAGCCGCGTCGGCAGCCGCGGAATAGCTCGACCATCACACGGTCAAACACAATCTCGGTCGAGGGCACGATCATCTGCTGCGGATAATAGCTCTTGTCAAAATCCTGCACGACGCGCTTCTGCACGATGGCGGGCGCGCCATCTCGCGGCGTAATCGCGGCCACAGTGCCATCTTCATGATAGCTCACCTCGTAGAGCGACGGCACATAAAAGCCGCCAAGCTGTGCGGCACGGTGCAAAAACTCCTGCTTGCTCGCGCCCTCTTGCTTTGCCGCGCGGTAAAGCGCGATCAGCTCTGGCATCATCTCCTCGCCTTCGCCGATCATGATAATGTCAAAAAAGTCGGCAACAGGCTCGGCATTGTAAACACACGGGCCACCCGCTACGACGAGCGGCGCCAGCTCGGTGCGCTCGCGTGCATAAAGCGGAACGCCGGCCAGATCAAGCATGTTGAGAATGGCAGTGTAGTTCAGCTCGTATTGCAGCGTGAAGCCTAAAATGTCAAACGCACCGAGCGGATCGCCGCTTTCGAGCGCGAACAGGGGCAGCTCACGCTTGCGAAGCTGCTCCTCCATATCGGTAAACAGCGCGAAGGCACGCTCACACCAGACGCCGTCCATCTCGTTGAGCAATCCGTATAAAATACGCGAACCAAGGTGCGACATGCCAATTTCATAAAGCTCAGGGAAACATAGCGCAAAACGCACGTCGATCTCGGACTTCTCTTTGACGACGGCGCCATATTCTCCGCCCGTATAGCGGGCAGGTTTCTTAACCTGCTGCAAGCAGGCTGCTAGCTTGTAATTCATACTTCCTCCAACCGGTTTCAGCGCGAGTTCCACCGTCGGAACACGCGGTAATACAATGATAATAATACTATTCTATCATATCTTGTAATCCGCTTTGTGTAAAGGTGTTTTGGATGAAAGTTTCAATAATATCAAGGCGTACGCCAAAACAACGGACAGTTCAAAGCGCGCGATACACGCGGCCAGCGCGCCGCATGCAACGATGGCAAGCGCCGTTACATTGCCCGCCGCGCGAACCCCGCGCTCTGCAATTTGCTCGTCAAAAAACAACGCGAGCAATGCCCACAAAATCCTGCCGCCGTCAAGTGGCAAGACTGGCAGCAAATTAAAGCAGGACAATACAAGGCACAGGCCGGTAAACAGCGTAAGCGGCTCGCTGTAGGGCAGCAGGCGCGCCGCCGCTGCCGCAGCAAAACCCGCCGCCGGCCCCGCTGCGGCGATGATCGCGTCTTTTCCATATCCAGCCTTGAACGCAATGTCATATTGTATGACCGCGCCCGTCAGTCCGATGCGCATCTCTCCCATCTTGCCGCCGCACAGCAAAATAGCAAGCAGATGTCCGGCTTCGTGAATGCATGCGGCGCAGAATATCACGAGAAGCTCCGTTTCCAGCCCGCAGATGATGCCGAGCGCCGCCGGAAGCGCCAGCATGGGCGACCATTTTACCCTGCTCATGAGTAGCTCACATAACGAAGCGGGTCAAGCCGCAGCCCGTTTCGCCTGATTTCAAAATGCAAATGCGGCCCGGTCGACCAGCCCGTGCTGCCTACCGTGCCAAGCTTGCCACCCACCTTCGCCTTATCTCCCTTTTTCACGGCAACGCTTTTCAGATGTGCGTAATAGGTGGAAAATCCATCTGCATGACGAACGAGCACATAATTGCCGAACACGGCCGAATATCCCGTTTCGGCCACCGTTCCTTCCGCAAAGCAGCTGACACGGGTTCCGCTTGCAGCCCCAATGTCAATGCCATAATGAAACGTGGTGTTGCCGTGAATCGGATGGATGCGGTATCCGAAATAGGACGTGAGGTGCCCCGTTTTGACGGGCTTTTGCCGCGAGAAGCGCAGCGTATAGGTCTTATTGTCAACCGAATCAGGGCTTGGGATCGAAAACTCCTCATTCGGTGTGCCGTCTTCCAGCTCCTCGGGCGGTAGATCAAAGGTCGGTATGGTCGGCTCCTGCGCCAAAAAATCCGCGCCCTGCGGCAAAGGGCTTTC
>MEFT01000061.1 GCA_001725215.1 Clostridium sp. SCN 57-10 | reverse complement strand
CCGAGGCGCTGGGGCTTTCCGTCGTCGCCGCCGAGTGCGCCGTTGGCGAGCCGACGGTGCGGGACATGATCGCCGAGCTGCAAAAGCCGGGGCGCGACCCGCGCGACGAGCTGCCGCCCGCCATGCTGCGCGCCGACGTGCTCGATATGAAGGATTTAAAGCCGGGTATGGTGCTGCGCGGCACGGTGCGCAATGTCGTCGACTTCGGCGTGTTTGTCGATATTGGCGTGCATCAGGACGGGCTTGTGCATGTGTCGCAGTGCTCCGACCGCTTCATCCGCCACCCGAGCGAGGTGCTGCGCGTCGGCGACGTGGTTGATGTCGCCGTGCTCGAATGCGACGTGGCGAAAAAGCGCATTTCGCTGTCGATCAAAGAAGCCAAAAAAAAGTAAAAACAGCGGCCTCCGTTGGTAAAACGGAGGCCGCTGTTTTATGGGGTTTAACAGGGGTTGGGCACAACGAGCGCTTCGCGGGAAGAATGGCACGCCCCCCCCCGCGTGGAGGGGATTTTGGACGCGCTTCCCGCTGCGGGGTTACTTTTTGTTTGCGCAAAAAGTAACCAAAAACGCCCGCCGTGCGGTTTGCTGCCGCAAACCTACCACGGCGATATGGCTTCTACGGCAGCCTGTGCGGTGCTCCCGCGACAAAAGCACGGCGCGTGAAGCGCCGAGACTGACTGCGGGAGCCCAATCGGTTTCCACATGCACGGTCAAGCGCAAGGAAGGGGGGCTGCCCGTGCAAAGCGTGTAACTTTCGTTTGCCCCCTCGCGGGGAGCGCACCTATCGTCTTCCGCGCAACGTGCCAGCTCTTGAAGCACATTTCCCTTACCGCGTAAGCCGCTCCGCCGCTTCGACCGTATGCGCCGTCAGCACCGACGTCGTCACCGTGCCCACGCCGCCGGGAACCGGCGTGACCGCCGCAACGATGCGCGTCGCGTCGTCATAGAGCACATCACCGCACATGCCGCCGTCTTTGTCGGCGTTGACGCCTACGTCAATGACGGTCTGCCCCGCCGAAAAGTAGCTGCCGTCCAGCATACGCGCGCGCCCGATGGCCGCGACGATCACGTCCGCCTCGCGGCAGACGCTCGGCAGGTCGCGCGTTTTCGAATGGCAGATGGTGACCGTGGCGTTTTTTTTGAGTAGCATCATTGCCACCGGCTTGCCGATGACCAGGCTGCGCCCGACGACGACGACACGCTTGCCCGCAAGGTCGATTTGATAATGATCGAGCATCTCGATGCAGGCGCGCGCCGTGCACGGCGGGAAGCCGATGGGCGCGTCGGCAAACACGCCGGCCAGTGAGCCATCCGTGATGCCGTCTACATCTTTCGCCGGGTCGAGCGCGCGGCACGCCGCCGCCTCGTCCATATGAGCGGGCAGCGGGCGGAACATCAGGCAGCCGTGAATTGACACATCGGCGTTGACCTGCGTGATGACACGCATCAGCTCCTCCTGCGTCGCCGTTTCGGGCAGCACGAAGCTTTTCACCTCAATGCCCGTTGCTGCGCAGCGTTTCATCGCGCCGCGCTCATAAAAAATATCTCCTGCCCGCTCGCCGACGCGCACAACGGCAAGCGTGGGCACGACGCCGCGCGCACGCAGCGCCGCGCTCTTTGCGCCGACAAGCTCGTTCATGGCCGCGACGACTTCTTTTCCACTTAACACCTGCATCGCTCAGTGCGCTCCCTTCAGCTTTTCCGCGACGGCGATCGCCGTCTGCTCCGCCGCAGCACCGTATTCGCGCAGCATCGCATCGCAGCGGGCGTTAAGGCGGGTTGCCTCGTCGCGGTCGGCCATCAGCTTTGTGTTGATATAGACGTTCATGCTCGCGCCGACAAGCGCAGCGCGCAGCAGAGCTGCCGATACGCCCGCATCGCTCACGGCGATGGCAGAGCCTTTTTCGGCGAAGGCTCGTGTCAGCGTAACGCCCGCGCAGCAGACCTCCATGATTTCGATGGGCACGGCGCACGCATTACGCAGTGCAACCGCCATCACGCGGTCTTTTTCGGCGCGCTGCTCCTCCGTTTCGTGGGGCAGCCCATAGGCGTCCGCAAGGGGGGCAAACACCTCGGCGTCTCGCTGGATGAGCTGCAGCAGCCGTTGCCGCAGCGCGTCTGCTCGCGCCATCAGCTCGAGCATTTCCTGCTCCACCGCCGCGTATTTCTTTTTTCCGACCGTCAGGCTGCCGACCATCTGTCCCAGCGCAACGCCGACCGCCCCGACTAGTGCGGACGAGCCGCCGCCGCCCGGTACGGGTGCGCGCGATGCCAGCTCCTCAGTAAATTGTGCGATGCTTTTGTCTTGAAACTCCATAAATCCCTCCTATATCAACACGCGGCGGAGCTAACCCGCCCCGCCGTGCAATCGCTTCTTGCGCCGCAGGCGCTCATCTATCACTCTTTTTCGCCACGAGTTCTAAGAGGGGGAATGCGCAGCATTCCCCCTCTTCAGCATGCTTAAAACAAGCCGGTGATTCTTCCGTGCTCGTCGATGTCAATCTTCTCGGCAGAGGGCACCTTGGGCAGGCCGGGCATCGTCATGATCTCACCGGTGAGCGCGACGATAAAGCCTGCTCCGGCGCACACGCGGAGATTGCGCACCGTAACGGTGAAGCCTTCAGGTGCGCCGAGCAGCTTTTGGTCATCCGAAAAGCTATATTGTGTCTTCGCCATGCAGATCGGCAGCCCGGCAAAGCCGAGTTCGGTCAGCTGCTTTGCCTGTTTTTTGGCGTTCGGCGTCAGCTCGACGGCCGCACCGCGGTAAACGCGGCGCACGATAGCCTCCAGCTTTTGCTCGATCGTCATGTCAAGCTCATAGGCATATTCGGGCTGAGACGGCGTTTCGCACAGGCGCACGACCTCACGCGCCAGCGCCTCGCCGCCCGCACCGCCTTTTGCCCAAACTTCGCTCAGCGCGACGTTAACGCCTTTTTCGCGGCATTTTTTCTCGATGAGCGCAAGCTCGGCCTCGCTGTCGGTCGGAAAGCGGTTGATGGCCACAACGGCGGGCAGGCGGAACACCTGTGTCACGTTGTCGACATGGCGCAGCAAGTTGGGCAGACCGCGCTCAAGTGCGGCAAGGTCTTCGTTCTGCAGCTCGGTTTTAGCCACGCCGCCGTGATGCTTGAGGGCACGCACCGTCGCCACGGTGACGACGGCCGACGGGCTAAGCCCCGCCATGCGGCATTTGATGTCGATGAATTTTTCGGCACCGAGGTCGGCACCGAAGCCCGCCTCCGTCACGGCATAGTCGCCCATTTTGAGGGCCATGCGCGTCGCCATCACAGAATTGCAGCCGTGCGCGATGTTGGCGAACGGACCGCCGTGGATGAACGCGGGCGTATGCTCAAGCGTCTGCACCAGATTGGGGCGAATCGCGTCGCGCAGCAGCGCCGCCATGGCGCCCTGCGCCTTAAGGTCACCCGCCGTGACCGGCTTTTCGTCAAACGTATAGCCGATCACGATGCGCGCAAGGCGCTCTTTCAGGTCTATGATGCCGCTTGCAAGGCAGAGCGCCGCCATGACCTCGGACGCCACGGTAATATCATACCCGTCTTCGCGCGGCGTGCCGTTGACGCGCCCGCCCAGGCCGTCTACCACGTTGCGCAGCTGGCGGTCGTTCATGTCGACGCAGCGACGCCATACAATGCGGCGCGGGTCGATATTCAGCGCGTTGCCCTGATAAATATGGTTGTCAATCAACGCGGCAAGGAGGTTGTTCGCCGCGCCAATGGCATGAAAGTCTCCGGTGAAGTGCAGGTTGATGTCCTCCATCGGCACGACCTGCGCATAGCCGCCGCCCGCCGCGCCGCCCTTGACACCGAATACGGGGCCGAGCGAAGGTTCGCGCAGCGCGACAACGGCATTTTTGCCGATGCGGCGCAGCGCGTCGGACAGTCCGACAGTCGTCGTCGTTTTGCCCTCTCCGGCCGGCGTGGGTGAAATGGCGGTAACGAGCACCAGCCTGCCGTTCGCGCGGTCGCTTTCGCGCAGCAGCGCGTCGGATACCTTTGCCTTATATCTGCCGTAAAGCTCTAAATATCGCTCATCCACACCCGCCTCGCGCGCAACATCGCGAATATCCCACATTTCGTTTGCTTGCGCGATGTCGATATCGCTCAAAAAATCGGCCATTTGATTCATCTCCTTGAAATTGGTATATATTGGTATATAAATGGTTCACTACAAGCACAGTATACCATTGCCTATGGTGGCGCACAAGCTTTGCAAACTTTTATTTGCGCATGGGGGGCAGACTGACCTCACCCGCGATGCTTGTGCCAAACAGACGGCGCACCGAAGCGATGTCGCGCGTTTTTCCAAGTGCCCACTGCAGCTTAGCCACCGTCGCCTCGCTTGTCATATCGAGCGCCTGAATAGCGCCTGTCTCAAGCGCCTTGACGCCCACCTGATAGATCGAAAGCTCAGACGCCTCGTAGAGGCACTGACTGCATACGACAACGGGAATGCCTGCTGCTGCAGCGCGCTCGAGCCGCGCGATGAAATCACGGCGGATAAACTGGATGCCGCCCGCGCCGAACGCCTCGATGACGATGCCGTGAATGCCAGCGTCGATCAGCATATCGAGGATGGCGGGGTTGGTCGCCGGCGTCAGCTTAAGCAAAAACACGTCGGTATCGATCACATCGTCGAGCGACGGCTCCGCGCCGACGCGCGGCAGCACCGACGGCTGAAAGCGCAGCCCGGTTGAATCAACGATGGCGGCGGGCGGGCAGTTGATGCTTTCAAACGCATCAAATCCCACGGTGCGCACCTTGACGGCGCGGCTGCCGAGCATGATTTTGCGGTCGAACGCGACAAACACGCCCGGCTTTCCGCTTGCCGCCATGGCGAACGCACAGCGCAGGTTTTCAATCGCGTCGGTCAGCGGGTGCGAAATGGGCACCTGCGAACCGGTGAACACGACCGGCACGGGCGGATTCTGCAGCATGAAGCTCATCATGGACGCAGTATACGCCATTGTGTCGGTTCCATGCGTCACCACGATGCCGTCATAATCATAAAAGCCGTCAAAGATTGCGCGCGCGATGACGTGCCATTCCTCCGGCTGGATGTTGGTACTGTCGAGCGTTAAAATTTCGCGCGTCGTCACGTTATAGCTGTCGGCCGCGCCGCCGATGTGGCGCAGAATCTCGTCAGAGCCGGCGGGCGCAAGCCCCTCGTTTGAGGTACGCGACGCGATGGTGCCGCCCGTGGTCAGCATGAGTATCTTTTTCATACAAGCCTCCTATGAAATGCCGTTTTTCATATCGAGCGCTACGGACTTGAGCGCCTCGACGATTTCGCGCTGGTCGAGCGCGCGGATGCGGCTCGTCGGCCCCGAAATACTGATAACGACGCACAGCTCGCCCGCGCGGTTGAGCACGGGTACGGCGGTGCACGAAAGGCCGTTTTCCGTCTCTCCGTCCTCGGTGGCATAACCCTGCGCGCGGATTTCGGCAAGCTGATGGTCGAGTGCATCCCAGCTTGTGATGGTGCGCTCGGTGAACCCGATAAGCGCCATGCCGCGCGCGTGCTCAAGCAGCTCCGGCTTGCCGAACGCGAGCATGCACTTGCCGCTTGCCGAGGCGTGGCAATAGGTGATCGCGCCGACGTCGGGCGAAACGCGCAGCACGCCCGCCGGGTTTTGAATTTTGCCGATGAGCAGCTGGCGCGGCAGCTCGCCTGCGACGTGATACGGCACCGTGATGTGCACGCACTCGCCAAAGCGCGCGTTGAGGCGGTCCGCATAAGGTTTCACCGTGTTGAGAAACGCCATGTTGTCACCCACCATGCGCCCCAGCACAAACAGCCGCGTGCCCAGCCCGTAATGGCCGCTTTTTTCATCCTGATAGATAAAGTTACGCTGCTTCAGCGTTTGCAGCAGGCGGTGCACAGAGCTTTTGGAAACCTGCAGGCCCTTTGCAATCTCGCCAAGCGGGCATTTTCCGCCCGCCTGATAGATATACTCAATTACGTCGACCGCACGGTCGACTGAGCTTACGCTTTCTTTGCTCTTTTCCATCAAAAACACCTCTTACTCCAGTATGAAGCATAGCATACCGCGCTTCTCTTTGCAATCTGTTTCACCGCGCAAAGGTACATCTTTCCTTGTTTTTCGCCTCCATTCGTATTATACTGAAAGTATCTTACAAACGGAGGAACGGTATGAATTACGACCTTGCTGCGCTTTCCGAATTTATCTCTGCTTACATCGAAAAGAAAGACCTGCCCGGCGTTTCCGTCTGCGTCAACACCCCGAGCGGCACACTTTTTCGCTCGGCATACGGCTTTCAGGACCTCGCGCACACACGGCCCGTCGATCCCGATACCATCTTCGGCATCGCATCGATGAGCAAATCGATTACCTGCCTTGCCGCGCTCATTCTCGAGCATGACGGTAAGCTCTCGCTCAGCGACCCCGTTTCGCGCTGGCTGCCCGGCTTCCGCATTCCCGGCACACCGCGTGACAGCGTCTTGGTGCGCCATCTTGGCGAGCATACCACCGGCATTCCTCCGCTGCCCATTCTTGAATGGTCGCTGGCACTCAACACGCCGCCCGAAGCGCATAACTCCGCTTATTACGACAAAGTTGCAGCCGTGGCTGAAAACCGCATGGCAACGCTTGAAGATATGCTTTCTTACCTCGCAAACCCCGCTCATTATGAGCCGCTGGGTGCGCCCGGCGAGATCATGAGCTATTCGAACGAGTGCTTTGGATTGCTTTCCTACGTCGTGGACGTTGCCTCGGGCGAGCGGTTTGAAGACTTTGTGCAAAAGAGGATTTTTGATCCGATGGGCATGAAGCGCACAACCTATGACAACAGACGCCTGCGCGAGCTCGGCAACGTGACCAACGTGTTTTCGCGGCGCGATGACAAGCTTTATGACTCTGCCATCTATGATGAGGCGCCGCCTTACCGCGGCTACGGCGCCGTCAAGTCGACGGCGAGCGACATGGCGGCCTATTACGAGACTCTGGCGAACCGCGGCGTGCTGCGCGACAAGCGGATTCTTGCCGAAGAGGTCGTTGAGCGCATGATCGGTGCGCGCTACGGCGAGATGCCCGAGGGCGTTTACTGCCAAGGCCTTTACAAGCGCACGTTCGGCGGCGTGGTCATTTGCGAGCATGGCGGCGCGCTGACAGGCGTTTCCTCCAAAGGCGGCTTCCTGAAGGACCAGGGCATTTCCTCCGTCGTGCTGTGCAATGTCGGCTCGGCCGACGTGTATCCTATCCAGAACGCGATTTATAACCTGCTGCTCGGTCTTCCGCTTGATACGCACCACAGCCCCTATGCGCCGTGCGGCGCGGTGCCCGAGGATCTGAGCTATTTTGAGGGCGACTTCCGCTGCAATGAGGAGTATGACGCGCGCTGGCATGTGTTTGCCGAGCAGGGCAAGCTGTTCGCTGAGCGTGACGGCGAGCGTGTCGAGCTGCTCTGGTGCCGCGAGACGATGTTCCTCGCGCCGGGCAAAACCCAGGCCGACCCGCGTGACGGGCAGACGGTGCGCTTCTTTGTACGCAACGGACAGTCTTGGGCGGCCAAGATAGGCAGCCGCGTGTATCAGCGCGTATAATGCGTATGGCAAGGGGGATATATTCCCCCTTTCTCCTTTTTTGAGGAAAGGCGTGCGATGCGCGAGGGGCTTGGACGCGTTTCCCCACGGCGTGGTTACTTTCCCACGAGGGAAAGTAACACTAAGCGAAGCGTCTGCCTTCGCACGAAATGCGTCACGTTTATCTTGTTCCGCGCGGGGAGCAAGTCTACTGCGCAAAGCGTGCAGCGTCTCAACCCCGCAGCGGGCAGAGCGCCCAAAATCCCCGTGCGGCATTTATCCATAACA
>MEFT01000060.1 GCA_001725215.1 Clostridium sp. SCN 57-10 | reverse complement strand
TAGCGCGCGTCTTCGGGGTGCACGGCGATGCCCGTGTCGCCCATCATGGTTTCGGGGCGCGTCGTCGCGATGACGAGGTATTCGTCCGAGCCTTCGATGGGGTATTTGATGTGCCACAGATGACCCGCCTGATCGGCGTATTCGACCTCCGCGTCGCTCAGCGCAGTGCGGCAGTGGGGGCACCAGTTGATGATGCGGTGGCCTTTATAGATCAGGCCCTTTTCATAGAGCGCGACAAAGACCTCGCGCACGGCGCGCGAAAGCCCCTCGTCCATCCGTACTGCGCTTTCCAGTTCCACTCGCGCTCGATGAACTTATAGCGGCCGAGGTCATAGCGCGTCAGATTTTCCTCGCGGCGCAGCATTTCCTCCACCTTGATCTGCGTGGCGATGCCCGCGTGGTCGGTGCCCGGCATCCACAGCGCGGCATAGCCCTGCATGCGCTTATAGCGGATGAGAATGTCTTGCAGCGTGTTGTCAAACGCGTGCCCCATGTGCAGCTGTCCCGTGACGTTGGGGGGCGGAATCACAATGGTGAAGGGGGTTTTGTCGGGATCGATTTCGGCGTTGAAACAGCCTTTCTTTTCCCAGTTTTCATAGATCCGCTTTTCAAACTCGTGCGGGTCGTATGTCTTGGGAAGTTCTTGACGCTCGTTCATAACGATTCTCCTTATAAAATAAAAAATTGAAAACAAAAAAAGCTCCGCCCCACAACTGGGACGAAGCATTGCCTCGCGGTACCACCCATATTCGTGCTCAAAAGCACGCACTTCAGGCGCAGACACGCCCTGCTCCTTAACGCGGAAAACGGCACGGCCTACTGCCCCGAAGGGTTCAGCCTGCGGCTCAAAGACGACCTTCCCCCGGCTTCTCGCGGATGCTCGCACCAACCGCATCCTCTCTGCGCCTCAAAAACGGAGTACTCCTGCTTTTCATTGCCTTTGCAGATATTATATGCGCGAAATGCACGAATGTCAACCTCTCCAAAACTTTTCCCGTTTTTTGCGCATGGCACGTTACGGTCGTTGCGCAAACCGGCTTATATCCTCCGGCGTAAACTGATCACCGCACCGCCTCAGCTCGCCGAGCACGCGCTCGACACCGTACTGCGTGCAAAACCAGTTTTGCTTCGTAATGTCATATCCATGAAACGGGATGACAAGAAACTGCGTCTGAGGAAAGGCAGACTGATAAAACATGAGGCATCGCCGCGCGTGAAACGACTTGCAGACGAGCATGGCTTTGTGAAGTGCGATACCGCTTGCGTCGACGATCTGCCGCGCGAATACTGCATTTTCACGCGTAAAACTCGAGCGATTTTCCCCCAAGATCGCGCGGCGCGGCACACCGTTTCTGAGCAGTACATCAAGGTAGAAATCAAATTCGGTGCCATACTGCCCGGTGTAAACCTCGCGCTTGGTGCGCGAGCCGGGAAACGCGCCCAGCTTGACGCTGACTCCGCCGCCGATGATGACATGCGGCGCAAGTCCACGCAAGAACAGTTCGGCTGCAATCTCTGCGGGTTCGGGAAAAGAGCCGCCCGCGACCATGATGGCGTCCACCTTTTCGGGTTTGTCTTCCACGAAAATAAAATCACTGATGTCCTCGATGATGCTCATATCAGCCTCCTTACCGCGCCGTCCGCCATCCAATCAGCCGAGCAGGAACATAGACTCCGCGCGGCGCGCGAAATCCCGCTCGAGCATCGCTTTGTGCGACAGAAACGCTTCGTCGTCAAAATATTTTGCGTGCTGCGCGCACCGCTTGACGCACGCGTGGCACTTGATGCAAATACCCGTCACATCTGCCGGGTCTTCGGGGTTAATCGAACCCATCGGGCAGCGGCGAACGCACTCGCTGCAGCGGCTGCACCTCTCGCCGTCAGTCTTCGGCTTCGCTTTGAGAAAAACGGCGGGGTTTCCGTCCAGCCCCCGCGGCGTGTAATATGCTTCGGGCGGATCGTTGCCCGGCACGGCGACGGGTGCGGGATAGCCTTGCAGCGCGGCGGCTTGCTCGGCGACGCGGCGTGCAAACGCCGCAAGCTGCTCGCGGTCTAGCCGGTCGGGTCTTCCGGCGGCGAGCACATCGGAAAACGCGTGCTGCGCGGCGACGGCCGCCGTGGCCATCGTGTGAAAGCCGTTGGCCTCCAATACGTTGCGCAGCTCGACGAGCGCGTCGTCCGCGCTGCGGTTGCCGAACACGGCGACGGGCACGGCGAGCGCGCCGCCGCCGCGAAAGCTCTCTTTGACATAGGGCACCAGTTTGTTCGGCATTCTGCCCGCGTAGACGGGCGTGGCCCATATCACGAGATCGGTTTCGCAAAATGAGTGTGCTTCCTGTCTGGCCGCAGGAAGCGTATAGTCGAGCTTCGCTACCGGCACATTCAGCTTTAACGCGACCTCTTCGGCAAGCAAAAGGGCGGCCCGCTCGGTATTGCCCACCGGGCTGAAATAAACCGCCCACACCTTATCGATTTTCATGTAATGCCCCCTGTCGTCGCACGGTTTTACAGCGCGAACCGCTCCAGCCACTCGGCGACCCCGTCGCGCTCGTTCGTGTCGCAAATATAATCCGCCGCTGCCTTGACTTCTGAAACGGCGTTGCCCATCGCAACGCCGATGCCGCACCCGCGCAGCATGTCAAGGTCGTTCACATCGTCACCGAACGCTGCAACATGGCATAAATCGACGGCGCAATGCGCCGCGGCCGCCTTAACGCCCGCCATCTTGCCCGCGTCTCTGTGCGCGAAGCGATACCAGTTTTCGCCCGAAAACGCAAGCATGGAGCATATGGGATAACGCGTGGCAACGGCCTCCGCCTCGTGTGCGTGCAGCAACTCTGCGGTGATCTTATAAACATCTTCGGTCAGCGGGGATCGGAAGTCGCTATATTGCGTATGCGCGTAGTCGCCCGTATAGGGCGGATCCCACGTCGCATAATAGCCGCTCGGCAGCTCGGCGGTCATCGAAACGAAGCCGCGCGCATCCATCAGCTCTCGGATGATGCTTTGTGCCACGTCCGCAGGCAGCTTGCATTCGTGCACGACGCGCCCACCCGCGCGCACCAGCGCTCCGCCGTTTGACACGACGAGGTCTGGGTTCAGCTGTTTGATGTATGCTTCCGCTGCCTTTTCTGACCGCGCAGTCGCGACGGCGATGTGCATGCCGCGTTTACGGCACTTTGCAAGTGCGTCGAGTGTCGCGGCTGATATAGACTTATCGTCGCGCAGCACCGTTCCGTCTAAATCGAGCGCGATGAGCCGAACCCCCATACGCTTCACCCCGTTTCTTTCCAGTGGCATTATCGTAACACGGGGCACGCCGAAAGTAAACCTCGTTCGCTTGCAAATCAAAAGGGGGAAGCATTGCTTCCCCCTTTTGGTTGCTTTATCGTTTGTATGCGATTTTGCCGCCCACCATGGTCAAAACGGGCAGAATGTCCATGATGTCGCGCGGCGCGCAGGTGAAAATATCATGGTCGAGCACCACAAGGTCGGCATAATAGCCGGGTTTGATGCGTCCCTTCACCTGCTCGGCAAACTCGGCATACGCGCTGCCGAGGGTATAGGCGTCAATCGCCGTTTCCACGTCGACGCGCTCTTCGGGGAACAGCCCCTCCGGCGGGAAGCCGGTCTTGTCCTGGCGCGTGACGGCGCAGTAAATGTTGGGGAACGGATTGCAGTTTTCGACCGGCGCGTCCGAGCTGTATGCCACCGGCCCGCCCAGCTCCTCCAGCGTGCGGAACGCATACGAGGTGCTTGCCAGCTCGGCACCTACGCGGTCATAGACCGTGTGGATGTCATAGTCGAGGAAGATGGGCTGATAGTAGGTGAGCAGGCCGAGCTTTGCGATGCGCTCAAGCTGGGGGCGGTCGGTAATTTGGCAGTGGATGAGGGCGTGGCGCAGGGGGTTCTTTCCGCCATGCAGCACCTTCTCATAGGCGTTGATTGTCTTTTCCACCGCCGCGTCGCCAATGACGTGCGTCACCACCTGCATACCGTGCGCGTCGGCCATGGCGCAGAACGCTTCCTGCAGGCCGTCGCTCAGCGACTCGACGCCGTAGTTGCCCGGGTCGTCGTGGTATTCGTGCCGCATGAGCGCGGTGCGCGCGCCGAGCGAGCCGTCTTTAAACAGCTTGAGGGGGCCGAGCGTCAGCCATTCGTCATACAGCTCGTCACGCTTCTTATATTCGTCGCTGGCGAGGAACTGCTCATAATCGGCAAGCGTCTTGCAGCACACCTGATGACGGTAGCGCAGCGTGCCCATGCCGCCGTCGTACACGGCGTGCAGCATGCGCAGCGCGCGCGGGATATCCATCGCCATGCCGGCGTCGTTCGACTGCACCGACGTAATGCCGTGTGCCACGGCATAGTCCATGCCGCTGAGGAACATGCTCTCATACTGCTCTTCGGTGTAGACGGGGATAACCGACTTTGCATAGCCGACGGCATTTTCGGTAAAGACGCCGTTCGGATATCCGTCCGCCCCGAACTCAAACGTTCCGCCCGGAAACTGCGGCGAAGCCGGTCCCAGGCCAAGCATTTCGATGACCTTGGTGTTGGTGACGGCAACATGTCCGCAGACGCGCTGCAGCACGATGGGAATTTCCGTGGAAATACGATCGAGGTCGTGCCGGTTGGGCACGCGCTTACCGTCGACAAACAAATCCTGATTCCAGCCGGACGCGTTGATGCCGTTTTTGCACGTCTCCGGATGCTCGGCAATGAAGCGCTTGGTGCGCTCGACCAGTTCGTCGACCGATGTGACGTCGCTGATCTTGACCTGCGCCATGCGCATACCGATGCCCAGCATATGCTGGTGGCTGTCATTAAGGCCGGGAATGACCGTTTTCCCCTCACAGTCGATGACCTCGGCGTCTTTGCCCGCTGCCGCAAGCACCTCTTCGTCAGTGCCGACTGCGCGTATCACGCCGTCTTCGATGAGCATGGCCTGTGCAAACGCATCGCGCTCAACGTAGATCTTTCCATGATGCAGTACTGTTTTCATAAAACCCCTTTCAGAGGTAGTATTCCTCAACTTATCTCTGATAAACGACCTTTCCGCCCACGATGGTGATGTCGGGCAGAATGTCACGGATATTCATGGGATCGCAGGTGAAAATGTCGGTATCAAGCACGACGAGGTCGGCAGCGAAGCCGGGTTTAATGCGGCCCTTATCATTTTCACGGAACTCGGCATAAGCGCTGCCCGCCGTATAAGCGTCGACGGCGGTGTAAACGTCGACACACTCCTCCGGGAAGAAGCCGCCCTCCGGCCAGCCGTTTTTATCCTTGCGGGTAACCGCCGAATAAAGGTTGGGGAAGGGATTGCAGTCTTCAACCGGCGAGTCGGTGCCATACGATACGAATCCGCCCAGCTTCTCAAGCGTGCCAAACGCATACGACGTGCGCGAAAGCTCCTCGCCGCAGCGGCTGATGACGGCGTGCATGTCATAGTCGAGGAAGATGGGCTGATACATCGCGAGGATGCCGTCACGCGCGATGCGCTCAAGCAGCGGCAGGTCGGTGATCTGGCAGTGAACCAGTCCGTGACGCAGCGTGTTTTTGCCGTCACGCAACACACGTTCATAATTGCCGACCGTGTCCGCAATCGCCTTATCGCCAATGACGTGGGTGACAACCTGAATACCCGCCTTATCCGCCATGCGGCAGAACTCGTCCATCAGCTCGTCGCTCGTCGTCTCAACGCCATAGTTGCCCGGATCGTCGAGATACTCGTGGCGCATGGTGCCCGTGCGGCCGCCGAGCGAGCCGTCTTTGAACAGCTTCAGGGGCCCGAGCGTCAGCCACGGGTGGCTGTAATCGCCGTGCTTAAACTCGCCGTTTTCGATATACTTCTTAAACTCGGCCGGCGTATGGAAGCAGACCTGGTGATGGTAGCGCAGCTTGGCGCGCCCCTCGTCATACACCTTGTGAATCATTTTAAACACCGTGTCCGCGTCGACCGGTGCGGTACCTGCATCGTTTGACTGCACGGTGGTGATGCCATGCGCGACGGCGTAATCCATCGCGTTCATAAACATACGCTCGTATTCTTCGAGCGTGTAGCTCGGAATCGTATTGTTGACATAGCCGCAGGCGTGCTCGGTGAATACACCGTTCGGATATCCGTCCGGTCCGAACTCAAACGTACCGCCCACATACTGCGGCGAATTGGGGCCGAGGCCCAACATTTCAATCGCCTTTGTGTTCGAGGTGACGACATGTCCGCACACGCGCTCAAGCACGATGGGAATTTCCGTGGAAATACGGTCGAGATCATGGCGGGTCGGGATACGCTTGTCATCGACAAACAAATCCTGATTCCAGCCCACGCTGTGAATACCGTTTTTGCAGGCTTCGGGATGTTCTTCCATAAACGTCTTTACGCGCTCGATCATCTCATCAATGGAAGTCACGCCACCAATGTCGACCTGTGCCAGTCCGATGCCAATCATCAAAAGATGCATATGGCTGTCGTTTAAGCCGGGAATAACCGTTTTTCCGCCGCAGTCGATAACCTCGGCATCCTTGCCTGCCGCCGCAAGCACCTCTTCGTTGGTGCCGACTGAGCAGATCACACCGTCTTCGGCATAAACCGCCTGAGCAAATACGCCGCGCTCGACGTAGATCTTGCCGTTGATGAGTACCGTTTTCATATCATTACCTCCTAAAAAAGGCCCCCTGTGCCCTTAGGCACAGGGGGCATAACCTGTGATAGATTCAGCTGTAAACCTGATTACTTCGCAGCCTTCAGCTTCTTGTCGAAGTACATGAACACGACAGCGCCGATCGCCGGGACGATGAGGCCGAGCAGAACGGTCATCGGATCTTCGATCACGGTGTTGATCATAAGTGCGAGGTTGATGGCAATGGTGATGTAAACAGTCGCCTTGCCGCCCCAAACCTTGTACGGACGATCCATGTTCGGAGCCTTCTTGCGGAAGACAAGAACAGCCGCGATAACGAGCACGTTGAAGATCATGCCGGTGAAGACGACGAGCGAGGTGAGCTGGTCGAGGTTACGCATCCAGATGAGGACGATGGAGATCAGCGCCTGGCAGAGCAGCGGAGCAGTGGGGACCTTATACTTCGGATGCAGCTTCTTGAAGCTCTTGAAGAAGTGGCCCTCATGCGCCATCGCGTAATAAGTACGCGGGAACGCAAGCGTCATGCCGTTGATCGAGCCGAGCATCGAAACCATCATGCCCGCGGTAACAATGATGCCGCCGGCGCTGCCGAGCAGGCGCTTCGCGACTTCGGTTCCGAGGTAGAGGTTGTCGCCTTCGATCATGCTGCGAATTTCCGCAATGGGAATCACGCGGTAGATCGAGTAGTTAAACAGCGTGTAAAGAACCATGATGCCGCCGATGGCGATGATAAGCGACAGGGGCAGGTTCTTCTTCGGGTTCTTAATTTCTTCACTGACGGTGTTGAGGTTCGTCCAGCCCTCATACGCCCACAGGGTGGCGATCGAGGCGAAGGCGATCCGCGGCCGCAGGTCCTCGCCGTCCCAGACCGAGGTGGTCCCGTTCGTGTCGGTCACCGCGATCGGCACCGGCGTCTCGAGGGTCTCTCCCTCCCGCTTCTCGCGGGCCCGGATCAGGCCGCGCTCGGCCCGGTAGACGATGTACCGCTCGGCCACCCGCATGTGTCCGGCCAGTACGAGCTCTTCCTGGACGAAGTCCTGGACCGTCTCGATCGGCACGTAGGCGACCCCGAGCCCTTTGGCCCGTTCGGTCACCCGGGCGGCAAGCGCCGAGGCCGGTTCAGGATCGCGCTCGAGCGAGAGGAATGCCTTGCGCACGGCGATCTCGATCTTCTCGTCGTTCCAGGGGACGACCTGGCCGGAGCGGCGGATCAGCCGGATCTCGGCGCCCTTTTTGGCGTCCGCGGCGCTGCGCGTGGTGCGACGGATGACCAGCGCCTTGGCGACTTCGTACTCGCCCTCGGCGATCAGCGCGGCCTCGACCAGCGAGGAGAGGTCGGCTTCGGTGACGGTGGCACCGGCCCCGAGCCGTCCGAGCTGCTCGACGACCCGGCTGGTGGTGCGGTGGATCAGTTCACGGGCAGCCGCGGCATCGGTGATCTCCTCGCCCCGGGCCGAAGCGACCGTGCCGAGCGCCGCGGCCGCAAGCGAACCGGCATCGGCGG
>MEFT01000059.1 GCA_001725215.1 Clostridium sp. SCN 57-10 | reverse complement strand
CCTCCCGGCGCACCGTGATGATTAGTTGGATTTTATCACAGTAAACTTGCTTCGTAAAGCGTGGCGCGCAGCCGAGGTTGCAATTTACCGGTGCTTCGGGTATCATAGAGAGAGCTTATGAAAGAGAAGGATACACAATGGAGATAACCGGCGCGATTTTTGATATGGACGGTACGCTGCTCGATTCGATGCACATATGGGAAAATGTCGGCGCGGATATTTTGCGTGCGCTTGACATTACACCGCGAGACGACCTGCGCGAGCAGCTTCGCCCGCTCAGCCTTATGCAGGCGGCGGAATACCTCATTGCGGAATATGGTGTGCAATGCACTGTCGCGCAAATTGTAGAGATCGTCAACGGGAATCTGGAGTATCAATACCGCGAGGTCGTGCTGCCAAAGCCGGGCGCAACCGAGCTTTTGGAAAAGCTGCGCGCAAAGGGCATACCTATGTGCGTTGCAACGGCTACGGCGCGCCACCTTGCGCTTGCGGCGCTGACGCGCACAGGACTGCTGCCCTATTTCAAAGGGGTGTTTACCTGCGCCGAGGTAGGCAAGGGCAAAGACTCCCCCGCGATTTTCCTGCGGGCGCTCGATTGCTTGGGAACCGAAAAGAAGACAACACTGGTGTTTGAAGACGCGCTGTTTGCCATTGAAACGGCGAAAAAGGCCGGTTTTCCTGTGGTCGCCATTTATGATGCCAGTGCCGCGGCTCAGCAGGAGGAAATTCGTGCTCTGTCCGATCTCTATGCCCGTGATTATGAATGTATGGCCGACATGCTGCTGCTCGGGGAGGAAACGGCACGCTCCTCGAAGGAGATATGAAAAGCTTCCCTTTTGCTTAAGAATAAAACAGACCATTCCTTTCGGAATGGTCTGTTTTATTCTGCTATAAATCGATAACGCGTCCGCCGAGCAGCGCAATTTCCTCATCCGAGTGGGTCGCGATAATCACGGGAACCGTCTGGCGGGTTACAAGCGGTATCAAGCGGCGCACGAGCGGCGGGTCAAGCCCTTTGAATGGCTCGTCGAGAAGCAGCGCGTCTCCCTGATAGGCGAGTGTGCGCGCCAAAGCAACGCGCCGCTGCATGCCGCCCGAAAGCTGGCCGGGGTAGGAGTCTTCTTCGCCGTTTAGCTCAACAGCCGCAAGCCATTTAGCGGCTTCGCGCAGATTGGGTGCGCTCAGCACGGCGGAAACATTTTGAGCCGCCGTCAGCCATGGAAACAGGCGATCTTCCTGAAACATAAAGGCGGGGCGGCAAAAAGGCTGAAGTACCGTGCCGTTGTCCGGCTTTTGAAGACCGGCAAGCACACGCAGCAGCGTGGTTTTTCCGCCACCAGAAGCGCCGCGCAGACAGGTGATGCCGTGTGAAAAATCAGCGGAGAAGGAGGAAAGCACACGTTTGTCGCCAAACGTGACAGAAACTTGCTGCACGATCATAGGGCACCTCCTTTTTGACGTTTGCGCAGTGCGTTGTAAAGGGTGAGAAACGCGCGTTCAAGCAGGTAACTCAGCATAATGACGACGGCTGTCCATGCAAAAAGCGAGGGCGTTTCAAGATAGATCTTCGCGTAATACAGCTTGGTGCCGACGGCAAGCGCGGTCAGGCAGAGCACCTCTGCCGCAACGCCCGACTTCCACGCCATGCCGAGCGACGCGATGCTGCCCGAAAAAAAGTGCGGCGCGATGGCGGGTAGGTAGACAAGGCGTATCGTCTTGAGCCAGCCGAAACGATAGAGAGACGCCAGCTCAAGCAGCGCGCGGTCGGCCGACGCGATGCCCGCCGAAACGTTGCCCCACATAACGGGCACCACCATGAGCATGGCGACGAACACGGGCACAAGCGGCTTTGCAAGCCACAGCAGCGCAAGGATGATGAAAGATGCCACCGGCGTTGCCCGAATGACGCGCAGCATGGGCGAAAAGAGCGCGTCTAAAAGGGAAGATGCCTGTGTGAGCACGGCGAGTAGGATGCCGAGCATCACGCCGATCGCGAAGCCGCCGAACACACGCAGCAGAGAAGTGCCCGCCGCCTGCCAAAAGGAAAGCTGAACAAGCAGCCCTCGAAGTTCTTCGAGGACTGCTTTAGGAGACGGAATTAAAAGCTCTTGCCCGACGGCAGACGCCGCAAGCTGCCATACAAGCAGCCAGAACAACAGGGAAAACAGCGTGCGTCCGGTTTTTTTGAGCTTATTTGAAGTAGATGCCCGCATCAGGAACCGCTCCTCCGACTGAAGTGGGGTCTGCCTGGAACAGCACGTTGAAATAGCCCTCAATGGCGGGCTGAATCGCGTCGCCCGTGATGCAAACAAGGTTGCTGTCGGGAATGGCCTTTTCCGCAATCGCGGCACTGGGTACAATGGCAAACTTCTCAACAAGTGCGGCCGCATCCTTGGGATTGGCGTTGGTGTAATCGATGGAAGCGGCATATTCGGTCAGGAAGCTGGAAATTGCGTCTGCATTCTCTTCGGCATACTTCGCGGTTGTGACCACACAGCCCATGGTCAGAACGCTGTCGTCTTCCTTGATTTTATCCCATTCTTCGGTAATATCAAGAGCGAAGCGAACATCCGCGTTCTTCGCAAGCACGGTCGTGGAAGCAGGAACGGGCAGCATCGCAATTTTGGCCTCGCCGGTTGCCATCAGCGTGGTCAGCTCGGTATTGTCCTTAAACACGATTTCCACATCAGTGCCCGGCTTAAGGCCATTTTTCTCGAGGATATAGTTGAGCACATATTCCGGATTCGCACCCTGGCCGAACGCATAAATCGTTTTACCCTTAAGGTCGGCAACGCTGTGGATGGTGTCGCCGTTTTCAAGCAGGTTGAGCACGCCGAGTGTATTGAGCGCAACAATGCGGATATTGCCCTGCGTTTTGGCGTACAGGCTTGCGGCAAGGTTGGTCGGCACGGCGATCATATCGAGCGAGCCCGAAGTGAGCTGTCCGACCAGGTCTGTGGGGGCAGCAGCCAGCGAAAAGGTGTAGTTGTTTGCGGCGGAGCCCTTTTCGTTTTCCTCCATCAGATACGCGGCGCCCACGCCGGTTGCGCCAGTCAGCATGCCGATGCGGATGTCATAACGCGGCGCGGGAGCGGCGGTGGTGGGAGCGGCGGTCGTCGTGGCGGCTGCCGAGGTGGAAGACGAAGGCTCTTGAACGCCTTGCTGCGTGCAGCCTGCAACGGCAAGCAGTGTAAACAGCGATAAGCATAATGCGAGGACTCTCTTTGACTTCATTGGGGTTCCCTCCGAGTTGTAGTTATATCTGAAAGCGCGTCAGGCCTTAAGATCATAATCAATTTTTTATCGCGTGCAATGACTTGCTCGGTGCATAACATGTCAAACGCGCGGTAAAGCGAAGCGCGGCCGATGTTGAGCTGCTCTGCAAGCTGAGACAGGCTTCCGTTCAGCTCGACGGAAAAGACGCCGTCTGTTTCCGCCATACGGCTCGTCAGGTAAAGCGCAAGCGTTTGCTCGGGCGAGCCCGCTGTTAACGCCTGTATTTTTTCGTTCAAAAAGCGGATGCGCCCGGTGAGAAAGGCGATATAGTTTTTGGTGACGGCAAAGTCTTCTCGCATGAGCGACTCGAGCAGCTGCTGCTCAAAAAAAAGCACACGGCACGGTTTTTGCGCAACAAGCAGCGTAACATATTCGGCATCGGGGGAGAAAACCGCCGCGGCGCCGAAAAAATGCCCCTTGTCAATGGTGGAAAGGCTGGTGCGCCGCTGCTCATCCGGCCTTGACACCCCAATGCGGCCCGAAAGAAGATAACCGAGACTGTGCCGAAAATGATTGGTATGAAAAATAGTATCGCCTTTTTGATAAACGCACAGCTCGCAGCCATCGCTTCGCAGGCAGGCATCCAAAGAAGCCTGCGTCGCCCCCGAAAAAAGAAGGCTGTCCGCAATCTGTACTCGCTCGTTGTGCTTTAAACGTTCTGCCTGCATAACCCCTCGTTTTTGTATCATGTGATACAATTATTATAGCTAGGAGAGGACGCCGTGTCAAGTAAAGTATATCAAAAGATAAAAAAGCGTCCCTGCATCTGCAGGGACGCGTGTGCCATACCGATTAAAGCGTTTTGGCAATTTCTTCGGCGCAGAGCAAAATACCCTTGCGCAGCGTTTCCAGCCCCATGCTTGGCTTGTCGTCGGTCTGCTCGGGCAGATAGGGAACATGAATAAAACCGGCCGGCATGTTCAGCCCGTTTTGCGCGGCAAAGTGGCGCGCGGTGAACATCGAGCAGTTGCACAGATAGCAGCCCGCGGAGTAGGAGAACGCGGTGGGAATTCCGTTTTGCTTGCACGCGGCGAGCATGGCGCGATAGGGCAGAGTGGAAAAATAAGCGTCCGGCGCGCCGTCTATGACGGGGTGTCCTTCGTTTTCCGTCACGCCGTCGTTGTCCGGCGAAGCAGCCTCACGGATGTTGACCGCGACGCGTTCGATCGTAAGGTTAGGCCTACCGCCCGCCTGCCCAAGCAGCAAAACGGCGTCGGGCCGCAGCTCGCGCAGAAGCGCGGTCAGCTCCGTTTCGGTTTTCTCCCATGAAACGGGCAGCTCGCGCTTTTCGATGCGCACACCGCACAGTTCGTCAGGCAGCGAGGAGGCGCAGACATAAGAGGGATTGGTCTTTTCGCCGCCGAACGGCGCAAAACCGGTTACCAGCAATGTTTTCATATTCCTTTGCCTTTCCGGGAGAGCGTATCTCCCACTTTATCATTCGTCGCTCGTTTTCATGCTGTGAATATGGAGCGTAACACCGATCCCTACCGCAAGCAGCACGGGAACAAGCCAGAGCTTGTGTACAAGCACCATGGAAAGAACGAGCCCGAACCAAAGGAAGCAAAGCGTATGTCGCTTCACACCGCGCGGAATGCCCGTTCCGCTTTGATAATTCTGAATGTAATACCCGAAATGCCGCGTATGTTTCAGCCATTCATGCAAGCGTGGAGAACCGATGGAAAAGCAGATGCCCGCCAGCAGCACAAACGGCGTGGTTGGCAGGACGGGGAGGACGATGCCGATGCTTCCGAGGGTGAGCGCAAGAACACCAAGCGCGCAAAATAGAATTTGTTTCAGCTTCAAAATGGCGCCTCCATAGATGTAATATTGCATTCTATGAGGCGCGAGGGGAAAGGTTTCGAGGAAAAGATAGGGGCTTGGATCAGCATTTCCCCACGGATGCGGCGTAAAGTACGAAGTTATTGTCTCCGTCAAGCGCAAACAGCTCATCGGAAAGCGTCTGGTGATAGGCGTCCAGTGCGCAGACGCCGCTGTCCACTTCGCCCGCGGCAAGATAAAGGTTTTGGCAAACGTGGCCGACGTCTAACAGCGCAAGCTTGTGCGCATGATGCGTATAGCGCCATTCGCAGCGGTACATATCGGATGCCCAATAGAAAACGGCGCTGCCTTGTGCGGCAAACATCTGGCCGCACAACGAGTTCGACACCCGTTCGGTCAGCGTGCCGTCATCCCGGCTGAGCAGCAGAAGCGCATGCTCGCGCGGCAAAAAGCGGTAAAGCCCGCGCGGAAGACCGTCTACATTCAAAATAGCGAGGTAAGTGTCGATCGGATGGCGGCAGCCCGCGGAAGGAACGGTGCGCAGCGCCGCGATGCTCTCCTGCCCGGGGCGCACGCTGACAAAACCGTGCGAGCAGTAAAGCAGGTAAGAAAGCTCGGCCTGCGTCATGGGCAGAGCCGAATATTTGCGGATGCTGCGGCGCTCGCGAATGATGGTTTGCAAATTACGGCCGCTGCCGGAGCAAAGCTCGGGCGAGGGCAGGGCAAACAGTTCGGCGTCTGCGGGTACCTCAGGGAGAATGGCGGGCGCGGGCACGCCGTTCTGCTGGTCGGAATTAAGGTCTTGGTTCCAGTCACTGTTGCGCGCCCATTTGCGCAGTTCTTTCACATAGCTCATCTTATCATTCCTTCAAAATATAATTTCCGAGCGCCGCGGGCGTGTCCGCCAAAAATACATGGGGGCAGGCGGAAAGCTCGTCGCGCGTGCCGTAGCCGTAGGTAACGCCGGCGCCGTCTATTCCGTGGTAAGCCGCGCCGTTGAGATCGTAATGACGGTCGCCCACCATAAGCAGGGCCTCCGTCGGGATGCCGCCGAGGTTTTGAAGCGCATATTCAATCACGCTCTCCTTGGAGCTGCGCGATAAATCGCGAGACGCGGCGGCTACAAAATCAAAATAAGGAAGCAGGCCAAAATGCTCTAGGATCATCAGCGTCGGCTTCTCCGGTTTGGAGGTTGCGGTAAGCAGACGAAGACCCGCGCCTTTGAGTCGCGCAAGCAAAGCGGGCACGCCGTCGTAAACGCGATTCAAATAGCAGCCGTCATGCTCATAGTCCGCGCGGTACGCCGCGATGGCGACATGTGCCTGTTCGGACGATAAGCCGTAAAGTTCGGTATAGGAATCAAAAAGCGGAGGACCTATGACGGCGTGCAGCTTCGCATCATCCGGCTCTGAAAGTCCGAATTGCGAAAGACCCAGCCGAAAGCATTTAAAAATGCCTTCAGCCGGATCCGTCAGCGTTCCGTCAAGGTCAAACAAGATACAGCGATATGGTTTCATGTTGACCTCAGCTTCAGTTAAAATTGAGGAGAGACCGTGTAGTTCGGCGCTTCCTTCGTGATATAAATATCATGCGGATGGCTTTCTTTCAGACCGGCACCCGTAATGCGCATAAACTGGCCGCGTGCCTGCAGCTCCGCAATGGTCGGTGTGCCGCAATAGCCCATGCCAGAGCGAAGTCCGCCCATCAGCTGGAAGATCGTCTCGCTGACGCTTCCTTTATAGGGAACGCGCCCCTCCACACCCTCGGGTACGAATTTGCGCGTACCAGACTGGAAGTAACGGTCGCTCGAGCCTTTGTTCATCGCGGCAAGAGAGCCCATACCGCGGTAAACCTTAAACTGACGGCCCTGATAGATTTCTGTTTCGCCCGGGCTTTCTTCACAGCCTGCAAACAAAGAGCCGATCATGACGACGTCCGCGCCGGCCGCAATCGCCTTGACGATGTCGCCCGAATACTTGATGCCGCCGTCCGCAATAATGGGCACGCCGTGTTTCTGCGCTTCGCACGCAGCGTCATATACCGCCGTGATCTGCGGTACGCCGATACCCGCGACGACGCGCGTTGTGCAGATCGAGCCGGGGCCGATACCGATCTTGATGGTATCCGCGCCTGCTGCGATCAGAGCCTTGGCGCCCTCACCGGTTGCGACGTTGCCGGCGATGACGGGAACCTGCGGGAAGCGTGCCTTGACCTTCTGGATGCACTGCATAATGTTCTGCGAGTGCCCGTGTGCCGAATCGAGCACCAGCGCGTCGACACCTGCCTCGACCAGCGCGGCCGCGCGCTCGAGTACGTCGCCCGTGATGCCGATCGCGGCGGCACAAAGCAGACGCCCCTGTGTGTCACGTGCGGTGTTGGGGTATTTTACGGCCTTTTCGATGTCTTTGATCGTAATCAGACCCTTGAGCGCAAAGTTCTCATCAACGAGCGGCAGCTTCTCAATTTTGTGTTGCGCAAGCAGCTTTTTGGCTTCCTGCAGCGTCGTTCCAACGGGAGCGGTGATGAGGTTGCGGCTCGTCATCACATCGCCGCAAAGCTTGGTGAAGTCTTCTTCAAATTTCAGGTCGCGGTTCGTGAGTATACCGACAAGCTTCCCGTCTTTGCAAATCGGTACGCCGGAAATACGGTATTTGCCCATCAGCTCGTCCGCATCCTTCAGCGTATGCGTGGGGGAGAGGAAAAACGGGCTGTTGATGACGCCGTTTTCCGAACGCTTGACGCGGTCTACACTCTCCGCCTGGTCTTCGATGCTCATACTCTTGTGAATGACGCCGATGCCGCCTTCACGCGCAACGGCAAGCGCCATCCGCGTTTC
>MEFT01000058.1:11497-12672 GCA_001725215.1 Clostridium sp. SCN 57-10 | reverse complement strand
GCTGCTTTCCGTCGCGCAAACGGCGCTCATTGCGTGGTCTGAACTGACAGGCGGAGCGCAGGAATCGGGTACGCACCTTGCGGGCGACCGGCTCACAATTATTATGTGCCTCATCATCGGCGTCATATGCACGCTTATTTGCGTGTATGCCGTCGGCTACATGAAGGACTATCATGTGCACCACGAAGAGGTGCGTGACAGACGCTCGTTTTTCTTTGCGATGCTGTTTGTCTTTTTGGGCGCTATGTTCGGGCTGATTTTCTCAAGCAATCTCACGTGGATTTATTTCTTTTGGGAAATCACAAGCCTGTGCTCGTTTTTGCTCATCGGCTATCAGCAGACGCCGCAGGCTGTGCAAAATTCGTTTCGCGCGCTGTGGATGAACCTGCTTGGCGGACTCGGCTTTGCCATTGCGATTGTTTATTGCTCAAAACAGCTTCATATTTTCGGCATCAGTGAGCTTGCGTCCGCCGCGGCGGGCAAACCGCAGCTTTTAATCCCCGTTGCGCTGCTTGCGTTTGCGGGGCTGACCAAAAGCGCGCAGATGCCGTTTTCCGGCTGGCTGCTCGGTGCGATGGTCGCGCCGACGCCCACCTCTGCGCTGCTCCATTCGGTAACGATGGTGAAGGCGGGCGTTTACCTGCTCATCCGCCTGTCGCCCGCGCTTGCGGGCAATGCCGCGGGGCTGATGGTGACGACGGTCGGCGGCTTCACGTTTTTCATCGCGTCTCTGCTTGCCATCGCGCAGAGCGACGGCAAGAAAGTGCTTGCCTATTCCACCATCTCAAACCTCGGGCTGATTACCGCCTGTGCCGGTGTCGGGGTGCATGAGGCTGTGTGGGCGGCCGTGTTGCTTATGATGTTCCACGCCATTTCAAAATCGCTTATGTTCCTCTCGGTGGGCGCGGTCGAAAACGCGATGGGCAGCCGTAATATCGAAGATATGCATGGGCTGATTGTTAAGCTGCCTGAACTTGCGTTTATTATGATTATCGGCATCGCGGGCATGTTCCTTGCGCCGTTTGGCATGCTCGTCTCGAAATGGGCGGCGCTGAAGGCGTTTGTCGATTCGAAAAGCGCGCTGCTTATTGTGTTTCTTATCTTCGGAAGCGCGTCCACCGTGTTTTACTGGACGAAGTGGCTCGGCAAGCTGGTGGCGATGATTCATAACTCCG